>JBAPYC010000617.1:0-3991 GCA_049284535.1 Streptosporangiaceae bacterium | reverse complement strand
CATCGGCGGCGGCGGCTCGTCCGAGGCGGTCGAGTTCCGGCTCAACCAGCTGCGGGCGGAGATGTCGCGGGCCCAGTTCGGCATCGACGAGGACGTGCTGACCGAGCGGATCGGCGCCCTGTCCGGCAAGGTGGCCGTGATCAGCGTGGGCGCCCCGACCAGCGCCGAGCTCAAGGAACTGCAGCACCGGGTCGAGGACGCGCTGTCCGCCACCCGGGCCGCCATGGCCGAGGGCATCGTGGCCGGCGGCGGCTCGGCGCTGCTGCACGCCGAGGGCGCGCTCGACGATCTGGACGTCTCCGGCGACTACGAGATCGGCGTGGACATCGTGCGGCAGGCGCTGCCCGAGCCCGCGTACCTGATCGCGGCCAACGCCGGCTACCCCGCCGCGGACGTCGTGGCCCAGAGCCGGAAAATGGGCCCTGACGAGGGCTTTGACGCTTTGCAGGGTCGGCATGGCAATATGGTTGACATGGGCATCATCGACCCGCTCCGGGTAGTCCGCTCGGCGCTGCAGAACGGCGCGTCCGTGGCGGGCCTGCTGCTGACGACCAACACCCTGGTCGCCGAGGAGCAAACGCCATGGGGCGGCAGCGCGGCCCTGATGACCGAGTACGGCTCGCTGGACGAAGGACTGCACCAGCCGTCGCCGGACTCGAGCACACCGCAGTCGCTCGGCCTCGGGCCGTCGGTGGGCTGAGTGAGATCCCGTGCTGGCTGACTGATGACAGGTTCTGACGTTGGCTGACACGGCTCCGGTCTGCGGTGAGGCGCCGGGCCGGCATGTGGCGGTCAGCGAGGACACCCTGCCCGGTGAGGCGCGCGTCACGGACGCGGCCGAGCGGGCCCTGTCCGGCGAAAGACGCGGGGTCCGGGCGGTATTGCCGTTCCTGGGCCCCGCGTTCATCGCGGCCGTCGCGTACGTCGACCCGGGCAACTTCGCCACCAACATGGCGGGCGGCTCGCAGTTCGGCTACATGCTGCTGTGGGTGGTGCTGGCGGCCAACCTGATGGCCATGGGAATCCAGGCGATGAGCGCCAAGCTGGGCATCGCCACCGGCCGCAGCCTGCCGGAGGTCTGCCGCGACAGGTACCCGCACCGGGTCGTGGTGCTGCTGTGGCTGCAGGCCGAGGCGGTGGCCATGGCCACCGACCTGGCCGAGTTCGTCGGGGCCTCACTGGGCCTGAATCTGGTCTTCGGGCTGTCGCTGTGGGTCTCCGCCATCTTGACCGGCCTGGCCGCGTTCGGAATCCTGGGCCTGCAAGTCTGGGGCTTCCGCCGGCTCGAGGCAGCCATCACCGGATTCGTGGCGATCATCGTGTTCGCCTTCGGCCTGGACCTGTTCAGGAGCAGCCCGGCGCTGGGCGGGGTCGCCAGGGGCCTGTTCGTGCCCCAGCTGGCCGGCAGCGGGGCGGCCCTGCTCGCGGTCGGCATCATCGGCGCGACCGTGATGCCGCACGTGATCTATCTGCACTCCTCACTTACCCAGAACCGGATCGTCGGGACCACCCCGGCCGCCCGGCGCAAGATTTTCCGCTACGAGCTCGTCGACATCAGCATCGCCATGGGCACGGCCGGGCTCATCAACCTGGCCATGCTGGCCACGGCCGCGGCCGTCTTCCACAGCCGCGGGATGTTCGGGGTGGGTAACAATCTGGGCCAGGTCTTCACGGGCCTGAACCGCTACCTCGGCCAGCACAGCGGGACGATCTTCGGCGTGGCCCTGCTCGCCTCCGGGATCGCGTCCTCCTGCGTGGGCACGATGTCCGGCCAGCTGGTCATGCAGGGCTTCCTCCGCCGCCAGATCCCGATCTTCGCCCGGCGGGCCATCACCATGATCCCGGCCCTGATCGTGATCGGGATCGGCTTCAATCCCACCCGGGCGCTGGTCCTCAGCCAGGTCTTCCTGTCCTTCGGCATACCGTTCGCCCTGGTGCCGCTGCTGTTCTTCACCAGCAGCCGCAAGCTGATGGGCTCGCTGGTCAACAGGCGCCCGACGATCGTGATCGCCGGGTTCGTCACCGTGCTGATCGTGGTGCTGAACGTCTACCTGCTCGCGACGGTCTGAGCGGCCGACCCGTAGTCTGCTGCCATGAGTCCCGTTACGCGCGACTTTCACCGTAAACGCCAGCAGACGGACGCGAGCCGGGTGCCGCCCGGCCAATACGTGACCGCCGACTTTCCGGTGCTGTCGGCCGGCCCCACGCCACGAACCCCGCTGGCCAAGTGGACATTCTCCATCGAAGGCGGCCGGGAGCCGAAGAGCTGGACGTGGGAAGAGTTCCGGGCCCTGCCCGCGGAGAAGCTGACCACCGACATTCACTGCGTGACCCGCTGGTCCAAGCTGGACACCAGGTGGGAGGGCGTGTCACTGGACGTGCTGCTGGCCGACGTGGACTATCAGGCCCAGTACGTGCTGGCCTTCTGCGACGGCGGCTACACCACCAACATGCCCGTGGCCGACCTGCTGGGCGGCAAGGCCTGGGTAGCGTTCGGCTACGGCGGTACCCCGCTGGGCCCCGAGCACGGCGGCCCGGCCCGGCTGCTGGTCCCGCACCTGTACTTCTGGAAGAGCGCCAAATGGATACGTGGATTGCGGCTGCGCGCTACCGACGAGCCCGGCTTCTGGGAAAACTACGGCTACCACATGTACGGGGATCCATGGCGGGAACAGCGGTACGCGGGCGACTGAGTCCTCAGGAGGAACCTCCTTCCCAGCCCCACCGGCTGGCCTGGCTGACGGCCACGGTCAGCGCGGTGGCAGACGAGACCGCTACGGCCCGCACCATCTCGCTGTCGGTGCCCGGCTGGTCCGGTCACCGGGCCGGGCAGCACGTCGACGTCAGGCTCACCGCCGAAGACGGATATCAGGCCGAACGGGCGTACTCGATTGCCTCCGCACCGGGTGAGCCACTCGCCCTCACGGTCGAGCGCTTGGAGGAGGGCGAGGTCTCCCCCTACCTGACCGAGGAGGCGCGCCCCGGCGACCAGTTCGAGGTGCGCGGCCCAATCGGCGGCTACTTCGTCTGGGACACGGCTGACGGCGGCCCGCTGCTGCTGGTGGCTGGCGGTTCGGGTGTCGTCCCGCTGCGGTCCATCCTGCGATACCGTTCGGCCGCCGGGAACACGGTCCCGGCGTGGCTGCTGTACTCCTCGCGCAGCTGGGACGACGTGATCTACCGGGCCGAGTTCGACGCCGAACCCGCGGGAGTGTCGGTCAGGTACGCGCTGACCAGGAAGCAGCCGCCCGGCTGGACGGGGTACGCGCGGCGGGTCGACCGGGCCATGCTGGCCGAGGTGGCCTGGCCGGCCGCCGAGGGGCCGCTGGCCTACGTGTGCGGGCCGACCAGCTTCGTGGAGGAGGCCTCGTCCGCGCTGGTCGGGCTCGGGTATCCGGCCGTGCGGGTCAGGACCGAACGGTTCGGCGCCACAGGCCAGTAAGGCGAGCCCGGCAACGCTGGGGCTCCCGCTCCGGCTCGGGCTCCGGAAGGGAGGCGCGCGGTGGAGACGCTGGATGATTCCGCGCTCGACGGGAACGTGATCGGCGGCCTGCTGATGCAGGTCTTCGGGACCGAGATGACTACGGCCCTGGCGACCTGCGGCTCCTGCGGGACGGCCAGCCAGGTGGCCGAGCTCGCGGTCTACCTGCACAGCCTCGGGACCGTCGTCCGCTGCCGGAACTGCGTGGCCATACTGATGACCTTCGTCGAGATCCGCGGCGTCACCTGCGTCGACCTGGAGGGCCTGGCCAGCCTGGAAACGTAGGACCCAGCCGGGTACTGCAGACCCGGCTGGGTCCTCTGCCGGTCAGCGCTGACCGCTCAGTGCTGGCTGCTCAGTGCTGGCTGCTCATCGAGTCCTGCGGCCTGCGGTCCGATGGGCTCGCCGGCAGCGTGGACAGCCGCCGGCGGCGGCGCAGGTGCAAGGCCGCTCCGACCGCCCCGGCCAGAGCGGCCGTGGCCACGCCGGACAGTGCGATGATCGCAACGG
>JBAPYC010000616.1:0-6291 GCA_049284535.1 Streptosporangiaceae bacterium | reverse complement strand
TGGAACTCGCGGCGGGCCACGCCCTGCCAGCGCCGCGGCTGATCGCCGCTGACCTGGACGGCAGCGAGGCCGGCGCGGTGGCGGTCCTGATGACCGTACTGGCTGGCTCCGCTAAGATCCCTCGCGTCGCCTCGGCCGGGCGACTCCGGGCGCTGGGGGCCGCGGCCGGTGCGCTGGCGAGCGTGGCGCTGGCCCCGCGGCCAGGACTGGAGCTGCGGACCCGCTCCCTGTATGACATGGACTTCGCTGCCTGGCGCAGGTCAGCGGGCACGTCGCAGCTGCTGGCCCGGGCGGAAGAGCAGATCGCCGGCCTGCCGGTGCCAGACGGCGAGCTGGTGTTCGTGCACGGCGACCTGTGGCAGGGTAATACCGTCTGGATCGGCGATTCCTGCAGCGGCATGATCGACTGGGACGCCGCGGGCGCCGGATCGCCCGGCATCGACCTGGGCACGTTGCGCTCGGACGTGGCCCTGTTCTTCGGATCATCGCCGCTGGCAGCTACCGGACTCCCAGCCGCCGATGAGGTGCTAGCCGGATGGCAGCAGGCCGCCGGCCGGCCGGCCGAGCACGTCGCGTACTGGGACGCGGCAGCAGCCCTGTGCACGGTTGGCGACATGGGCTACTGCCTGCCGGACGGCATGCTCGGTGAGGTCGGCCGCCCAGACCTGAACGCGGCGCTCCTCACTGCCCGCCGTGACGCGTTCCTGGCCGCAGCGCTCGACCGGCTCGACTCCCGGTAAGTGCCATCACGCAACCATCCGCCTCTCGCCAGCCAGCCTGCGGCGCCAAACCGGAACTTCCAGCGCCTGCGCAGAACGGGAATCCGGGCGCGCCGCCATGACCTTGAGCACCGGCCAAGATCCGCGGCAGGCGGCGGCTGGTGCGCGCCTCCACCAAGGACCGCCGTCACACCAAGTAATCGCCCTGGCCGCCACCGGGCAGCCCGACATGGCCGCTGCTGGACAGATCCGGCTGGCCGTCGTCAGACTGCGGCCCTGACGGCCGATCAGCAGCCTCCGACCTGAGCCGACATAAGGGCGCTTGTCCGCTAGCGGTTAAGACACCCGGAACTCTTCACGGAGCCGGTCGATGGATTCGTGCAGCTCCTTCATCGGCACATCGTGATCTGATCACGGCGGTAGGGCCGCAAAGGCCGGCCTGCACGAATTCTGCCCACGTAACGGTCCGTGAACTGATGGGCCCAGGGCGGATCACGGGACGGTAGCGCGACGGGCGGCCCTCCAGCCACCGGTGCAGCGTCGACCACGCCACCCGCAACAGGTGTGCGGTGACGGCCTCGGTGTACATCTCGCGGTCGAGGATGGTGACGCGCGCCGCCTCGGCTGCCACGTGCGGGCCTTCCCGGCTATGTTGGCCACCGGGGCGATGCTCTCGACAACCAGGATCGACATCGCTGCACTTCAGGGCGTGCGCGGGAAAATGAGAAACCAGGGCGGCTGGCCAGATCACAGGCGGATGAGGGAGTGAAGGGAGACATCCGCCGCTCCCGAGGATGCGCGCGCCTTCTCAGCGCGCGCCGGCTGGCGCCGACCTGAGGTGGTGGAGTACGAAATCGGCTACCTGGTGGCCGAGCTGTCGGCCGGCCAAAGGTCGATTATGGTGTGCTGCCCGACGGGACACCGCGCGGCTTCCCGGTCCAGCACACTGGGAATTGCGGTGTCGTGTCCCGCCGGCCCATCCGGCCCGCGGTGGCCAGGATCGTGATGGCCAGCAGGATCCCCAGGGCAGCGGTAGCCATGTCAGGGATCGTATAGGGGCTGCGGAAGCCGGACGCGGCCGCTTGCGGGGCTGACGCTGCGCCGATTAGCAATGCTGCCCAGCCTGCCCAGCGCTGGCCGAGCTGGCAGCCGCGCGCGGTCCGCGCGGTCAGTCCGGCGGCGACCAGTCCGGCGGCGACCAGTCCCGCGGTCGGCGCTGGCTGCCGGGCTGCTGTCATGACGAGACCGCACCGGGTCAGGTCGAGGGCTGCGGCGCCGAGCAGCATCACCACGATCAGGTACCGGGTGACCTGAGACCCTGCGGCATGCGCCGTATTCCCACTATCGCCATCGGCGGCGGCGATATCCCAAGGCAGGCGGTTGTTCATCAGCACGCGATTGAGTCATGTTCTTGGAGTTGCTTGCGCAGTGCATCGAGCGCGTAGTGCAGCCGTGATCTCGCTGTGCCGTGCGGTATGCCGAGCTCGCGGGCGACTGTCGTCATGCTCCCGCCCCGGTAGAAGGTTTCCACCAGCACGGTCTGGTGCGCGGGCGAAAGGTGCTGGAGCGCCGCGGAAATGAGCTGCCGGTCCAGGATCTCCTCCAAGCCGCAATCAATCCCGATGTCCCCGGCCGACTGTTCCTGCACGGTCATCGGCCGGGCCCGCTCGGCCCGGTTCGCGTCGATCAGCAAGTTGCGTGCGACCCGGAACAGCCACGGCCGGACCGGCCGGTCATCGGCGCTCAGCTGGGGCAAGTGACGCCATGCCCGGATGAAGGTTTCCTGCACGATGTCGTCCGCGCTCGCCCGTCCGGGCAGAACTGCTCGACGTAGCCGTGCAGGGCCTTGGCATAGTGCGAGTACAGCTCGCGGATAACGGCATCGGGGTCGCCGCCCAGCCCGTCTCGGGGAGCATCTGTGATAGCAGCCATGTCTACTAACACGGATAGTAGACATGGTATGTTCACTGATGTCGGGCGGCACCTGAACCGCAGGGTCGTCCTATGCGTGATAGTAGGTAACGGCGGGCGCGTCGTTTGGCAAAGCCATGTTCGGGAGTGCGGATGCGACGTTTCGGTGAGCTGGAAGCCGTAATCATGGACCGGTTGTGGGAGTGGGGCCGGCCGGTGCTGGTCCGCGACGTGGTCGACGCTCTGCATGACGACCGGGCGCTGGCTTACACCACCGTGATGACGGTCATGGAGAACCTGTACCGCAAGGGGTGGCTGCGGCGGGAGCGGGACGGCCGGGCCTGGCGCTATGAGCCCGCCGGGTCCCGGTCCAGTTACACCGCGGCGCTGATGAGCGACGCGCTGGCCACCAGCCCGGACCACCGCACGGCGCTTACGCATTTCGCGCTCCAGATGAGCCCGCACGACGCGGTGTTGCTGCGCGAGGCGCTCGAACAGGCACTCGGCGAGCCCAAGGCCGGCGAGTCCCGGTGACCGTCGCCGCGGTGCTGGTGGCCTACGCAGCCGTTCTCGGCCTCTTGGGGCCCAGGATGCTCGGCCGGGCCAGGTGGACGGCTCGGGCGCCGCTGCTGGCCATCGTCATCTACCTGGCCGCCGGATGGTCGGTCATCGCCGCACTCGGGCTGGCCGGCCTGACGCTAGCCGTTCATGCGACTGCCCTCGGCGGGGGGCTCAGTCACCTGATCGGAGCCTGCGTGCACCGGCTCCAGGCCACCTACGGCACCCCGGGCGGCGCCACGGTCGCCGGGCTCGGCCTTACCCTGGCCGGCGCTGTCGTGGCCCGCACCGTGCTGACCGCGATGGCCCATTTCCGCGCCGCCGGGCGGCAGGCGCTGCGGCACGCCCAGACCGCGCGGCTGGTCGGGAAGCCCGAGCCGGCCCTCGGGGCGGTGCTGGTGGAGCATGACCAGCCGGCTGCCTACTGCGTCGCGGGTCGGCAGCCCACGGTGATCCTGACCACCGGTGCGGTGCAGGCGCTGGATCCCGGCCAGCTGGATGCGGTGCTGGCGCACGAGCGGGCGCACCTGACCGGCCGTCATCACCGGCTGCTGGCCATGGCGAGGATCGGCCGCGAGGTGCTCCCGTTCTTGCCGGTCATGCGGGACGCCGAAGAGCAGGTAGCGCGACTGGTGGAACTGCACGCCGACGATGCGGCCACCCGAGCCCACGATCCCCGGCTGCTCGCCACCGCCCTGGTCGTCCTGGCCACCGCCGCCAGTCCCGCGTCGGCCCTCGCCGCGGGGGCCACCGACTCAGTCCAGCGGATTCACCGGCTCCTGGGCCCTGGCGAACCCCTGGGACGGGCACGGCGGCAGCTGCTCCGGGCCACCGCCGCGGCGCTCGCCCTGACCCCGGTGCTGCTGGCCCTTACCCCAGCGGTGCTCGCGCTTGCCCTTGGAAAGCTTCCGGCCGCATAGCGCTAGCCGGCCGTCGGCGTGAACAGTCTTCCGTCCGGCCCCGTGTTGCCAGGTATGAGGATCCATCGCCAGAATGGCCTGCCCGAGCCGCCCCTGGGACGCGCGGACCACACGACGGACGTCCCGGCCCGGCACCTCCGCTGGCGACCACGTCGCCGCCGGGACCGCGGGAAGGCGGCAGGGGTCAAACGCCGGGCAGGCGCCAGGGGCCGAGGGCCGCGGTGACCAGACTGCGCGGCTGCAGGGCGCACCCGGCGAGCCCCTGGCCGCCCCTGGCGAGCCCCTGGCCGCCCCCGGCGAGACCCTGGCCGCCCCCGGCGAGACCATGGCCACCGCCATGCAGCTGGCGATCGCGCTGCTCACCGCGGGGCTGGACTCACCCGCACTGGAAGCGTGGGCCGCGGACGAGCTCACTCCGGTCGACGCGGACGGTCTAGGAGACTTCATGGCCGGCCTGCACGTTATCTCCGTGCTGCTGCTGAACGAGCTGCATGAGGCGACGGGCGAGCCGCCGGCCGCCATCTTGCAAAGGCTGGCGATGCTGGCGGAGCACGGGCGGGGGACACCGCCCGTCGGCTAGGGCGGTGCCGCCCGCCTGACATGGCCGTCGCAGGCATCTGATCGTTAGCCACCCGCCGTGAACAGTCATCATCTCCTATCCGTGTTAGTAGATGAGCCGACTCAGGGCTGCCGATCAAACCGGGCCAGGCTCGACCGGACGGTGGCGACGACGACGGAGCCGGCGCTGCGATGCCTGCGAGGGAGCTGGTTAGTTTGACTGACACGGCGGATCTATACGCGACCGCGACCGGCCTTATTGAGCGCTCGGCGGCTGCGTATGCGTCGGGTGTGCCGGAAGGCGCCAGGGATGACGGCTTTTTCGGGCCTGCCAGCGTCACCTGGCGGATGAGCGCTGACCTGGCCTCGCCGGTGGCGGGCCTGCGGTCCCTGCTGATGCAGGCGCTGCATCCGCTGGCGATGGCCGGCGTCGATCAGCACAGTGGCTGGCGCCGGGATCCCGTCGGCAGGCTCGCCGCCACCACGGCGTACCTCGCCACGGTCACCTTCGGCGAGCGGTCCGCGGCCATGCAATCCGCGGCCCGGGTGCGGCGCATTCATGATCATGTCCGCGGTACCGACGCGGTTACCGGCCGGCCGTACGCGGCGAGCGATCCCGCTCTCCTACTGTGGGTGCACGGGACGCTGGTCGACTCCGTCCTGGTCGCTGGCAGCCTGGTCGGGACGGCGCTTTCTGCCGTGGACAGCAATCGCTACCTCGCGGAGATGGTGACCGCCGCCGAGCTCACCGGGGTGCCCCGCCACCTGGCGCCCTCCAGTGTCCCGGAGATTGACCTTTATATCGCGTCGGTCCGGCCGACCCTGCGCTGCACGCCAGCAGCCGCCGAATCAATGGCCTACCTGCTGGATCCGCCGGGCCTGGACCAGGACACCGCGGAGATCTGGCAGGATGTCCGCGACGCCGCGATCACCGCGCTCCCGCGCTGGGCCCGGCAGCTGTACGGCTACGCCGCGCCGCCCCTGACACCCGGCCGCCGGACCGAAATCCGGCAGTCGCTCGGCGTCCTTGACACCATGTTCCTCGGTCAGCCCGGCGTGCTCGAGGCACGGCAGCGGATCACCCTGCGGATGCGCGGAGGGCGGCGCACATGAAGCTCATCAGGCTCCTCGCCGCGGTGCTGGTCGGCGCCGCGACCCTGGTCTTGCTCCGCCGTCGGCCCGAACGGCTGCGCCTTGTTCGCGGCTGGACGGCGCTCCGACTGGCCGCACGCGGCGGGGCCCGCTACGCGGCCAGCGCGCCGCGCCTGTTCGCGGCCGCGGGCGAGCAGCGTCAGTTGCTGCGAGAGGACCTGGCCCTGCAGACCGCCGAAGACGTCGCCGACACCCTGGGGGCGATGAAGGGAGTCATGATGAAGATCGGCCAGATGGCCAGCTACATCGACGACGGCCTGCCTCCCGCGGCCCGCCACACCCTGGCCCGCCTCCAGGACAGCGTCGCGCCGATGAGCCCGGGGCTGGCGGCAGCGGTTGTCGAGGAAGAACTTGGCGCGCCGCCGGAACGGGCGTTCGCCCGCTGGGATCCGCGGCCGATAGCCGCCGCCTCGATCGGGCAGGTGCACCGGGCGGTCACGCTCGACGGCCGCGCGGTAGCGGTTAAGGTCCAG
>JBAPYC010000615.1:0-3783 GCA_049284535.1 Streptosporangiaceae bacterium | reverse complement strand
GGCCCGGGGACCCGGACCCGCTGCACCCGACCGCGGCCGGCGAGCTCGCCATCGCGCTGGCCGACCAGCAGGCGCTGCCCAAGGCCGAGGGCCTGGTCCCGGCGCCGTCACCGTCCCCCACCAGCAGCGCCACGGCCGGCAGCGCCGGGACAGGCAGCGCCGCAGCAGGCAGTGCCGCAGCAGGCAGCGCCGGGACAGATAACGTCAGCGCAACACGGGGATGATCTCGCTGCGGTACGCGGCCAGCGTCTGCTCCTCCTCGTCGTGCATGAGATAGACGGCGAACTGGTCCGCGCCGATCTCGGCCAGCTCGCGCAGCCGGTCCGCGTGCGCCCCGGCCGGGCCGGTCAGGCAGAACCGGTCCACGATCTCGTCCGGCACGAAGTCCACCATGGGGTTGTCCGCCTTGCCGTGGTGGGCGTAGTCGTATCCCTCGCGGCCCTTGATGTAGTCGGTCAGGACCTTGGGCACGGGCCCGTTGGTGCCGTACCGGGCCACCAGGTCCGCCACGTGGTTGCCCACCATCCCGCCGAACCAGCGCAGCTGCTCGCGCTGGTGCGCCAGGTCGGTGCCGACGTAGGCGGGTGCTGCCACGCAGATGGTGATGTCGGCGGGGTCCCGCCCGGCCTGGATGGCCGCCTTGCGCACCGAGCCGATGGTCCAGCGGGCGATGTCCGGGTCGGCGGTCTGCAGGATGAAACCGTCGGCCTGCTCACCGGTGAGCCGGAGCGCCTTCGGCCCGTAGGCGGCCATCCAGATTTCCAGCTTGCCGTTCCGTACCCACGGGATGCGCAGCGGCTGCCCGTGGTGCGTGACCTCGCGGCCCTCGGCCAGGCCCTTGATCACGGTCATCGCCTCGGACAGCGTGGCCAGCGTCATGGGGGACTGGCCGATGACGCGCCGGGCCGAGTCACCCCGGCCGATCCCGCACACAGTCCGGTTGCCGTACATATCGTTCAGCGTGGCGAACAGCGACGCGATGACCGACCAGTCCCGGGTACCCGGGTTGGTCACCATCGGCCCCACGGTCATCCCCGACGTCGCGGCCAGGATCCGCGAGTAGATGACGAACGGCTCCTGCCACAGCACGTGCGAGTCCCACGTCCAGCCGTAGGAGAACCCCGCCTCCTCGGCCCGCTGCATCATCGCCACCACGCCGCTGGCCGGCGGGTTCGTCTGCAGGACCACCCCGAATTCCATCACGCCTCCCGTTTGACCGGCCGCCCGCTAGCAGGCCGCCCGCTTGGTAGCAGCTAGAGCAGATACTGGTTCAGCCCGCGGGGGAGGAAGGTCCCGTTGCCGGGACTGCCGCGGTATTCGCCGTCGTCGATGACCAGGCGGCCGCGCGACATGGTGCTGACCACCCGGCCCGTGATCTCCATGCCCTCGTACGCCGAGTAGTCGACGTTCATGTGGTGCGTAGCCGCGGACAGCGTCTGCCGCGCGTCCGGGTCGTAGATGACGATGTCGGCGTCCGAGCCGGCCGCGATGACCCCCTTGCGCGGGTACAGGCCGAACATCCGGGCCGGCGTGGTGGAGGCCACCTCGACCCAGCGGGTCAGCGGCAGCTTCCCCGCGGCCACCCCGGCGTGCAGCAGGTCCATCCGGTGCTCCACGCCCGGTATGCCGTTCGGGATCTTGGAGAAGTCGCCCCGCCCCAGCTCCTTCTGGTCCTTGAAGCAGAACGGGCAGTGATCGGTCGCCACCACCGACAGGTCGTTGGTCCGCAGGCCGCGCCACAGCGAGTCCTGGTGCTCCTTGGGCCGCAGCGGCGGGGAGGCGACGAACTTGGCGCCCTCGAAGTCCGGCCGGGCCAGGTCGTCCAGGGACAGCCACAGGTACTGCGGGCAGGTCTCGGCGAATACGTTCTGCCCGGCATCCCGCGCCTCGGCCACCGCGGCCAGCGCCTGGCTGGCCGACAGGTGCACGATGTACAAAGGGCAGTCCGCCACCTTGGCCAGCGTGATCGCCCGCGACGTGGCCTCGCCCTCGAGCTCGGGCGGCCGGGTCAGGCCATGTTCCACCGGGTCGGTGCGGCCGGCCGCGATCGCCTGCGCGACCAACTGGTCGATGGCGATGCCGTTCTCCGCGTGCATCATCACGGTCGCGCCGGACCGGGAGGCCTGCTGCATGGCCAGCAGGATCTCCCCGTCGGTGGCGTAGAAGACGCCGGGATAGGCCATGAACATCTTGAAGCTGTTCACCCCGGCCGAGATGCAGGCGTCCATCTCCTTCAGCGTCGTGTCGTTGACGTCCGACACGATCATGTGGAAGCCGTAATCGATGGCGCAGTTGCCGTCCGCCTTGGCGTGCCACTTGTCCAGCGTGGCCAGCAGCGAGCTGCCCTTGGCCTGGACCGCGAAGTCGATGATGGTAGTGGTGCCGCCCCAGGCCGCGGCGCGGGTCCCGGTCTCGAAGGTGTCCACCGAGAACGTGCCGCCGAACGGCATCTCCATGTGCGTGTGGGCGTCGATCCCGCCCGGCAGCACGTACTTGCCGGTCGCGTCGATGACCTGGTCGGCGGCTTCGGCCGCGGGCGCATCGGCGGGCGGCTGCCCGGGCTCCCCGGTCAGGTCCCGCGCCAGCACCGCCGCGATCCTCTCACCGGCCACCAGCACGTCGGCGGCGAGCGTCCCCTCGGCGGTCACCACCGTGCCGCCGCTGATGAGGATGGTCATGGCTCGACCAGCGTCTCGTAGGCGTCCGGCCGGCGGTCCCGGTAGAACTGCCACAGGTTCCTGACCTCGGCCAGCTGCTGCATGTCCAGGTCCCGCACCAGCACCTCGTCCTTGTCGTCCGCGGCGGCTTCGCCCATCAGCTGGCCCTTCGGGTCGGCGAAGTAGGTCTGGCCGTAGAAGTCGTTGTCGCCCAGCGGCTCGATACCGACCCGGTTGATCGTGCCGACGAAGTATTCGTTGGCGACCGCGGCCGCTGTCTGCTCCAGCCGCCACAGATACTGGGACAGCCCGCGGCTGGTCGCGGAGGGGTTGAACACGATCCGCGCGCCGGCCAGGCCGAGCGCCCGCCAGCCCTCGGGGAAGTGCCGGTCGTAGCAGATGTAGACGCCGATCCGGCCGACCGCCGTGTCGAAGACCGGATAGCCCAGGTTGCCCGGCCGGAAGTAGAACTTCTCCCAGAAGCCCTTGACCTGCGGGAGGTGGGTCTTGCGGTACTTGCCCAGGTAGCTCCCGTCCGCATCGATCACGGCCGCGGTGTTGTAATACACGCCCGGGTGCTCTTCCTCATACATCGGCGCGATGATCACGATGTTGTGCTGCCGCGCCACGTCCTGGAGCAGGCGCGTGGTCGGGCCGTCCGGGATCGCCTCGGTGTAGGAGTAGTAGTCCGCATCCTGCACCTGGCAGAAGTACGGGCCGTAGAACAGCTCCTGGAGGCAGACCACCTGCGCGCCCTGCGAGGCGGCCGTCTGGATGTGGCTGACCGCTGCGGCGATCATCGAATCCTTGTCCCCGGTCCAGCGCTGCTGGATAAGCCCGGCCCGGACGATTTCAGCCATCGGCTCCGTCCTCCTCCTCGTTCCGCGTAAGGTTCCCATCTTCCCTGCCCGGCCAGCGGCTCCGTAAGCTGCCAGGCTCCAGGGAAGCCCCGGTTTAGCTCACCCTCTTGTATATCCCGACAACACCCGCTCCACCCCTGCTGGGGTCCGCGCCCGGTGAGCGCCGGCGATCACCGGTCCGCGGGCGCCTTGCCCCTGGCCACGTACGGCAGGACCAGGCCGCCCGCGGTGATGAGCGCGGCCGCGGCCAGCAGGCGCAGCAGGGC
>JBAPYC010000614.1:0-17855 GCA_049284535.1 Streptosporangiaceae bacterium | reverse complement strand
GCTGGCCGGCGCGCGCCTTTCGCTTATGGGCTAAGGCTGTTCGGGCTTTTAGGCCTTTTGGCTATGGCTTTCGGCTTTGGCTTTCGGCTTTGGCTTTTAGGCCTTTGCGGGGTGCGGGGTGCGGGGTGCGCGTCAGGTGACCGGGATGATGCTGGCCTCGGCGAGACCACCTGCTTCGATGCGCAGCAGGCCAATCGTGCCGTGCGGCTGGCGGCGGCGGTCGGTGGGCGAACCCGGGTTGAAGATCCGCAGGCCGTCCGCGGACTCATCGAGCGGGATGTGAGAGTGCCCGAAAACAACAAGATCAGCCGAGGGAAAGCGGCGGCGCATCCGGGCCAGCCGCCCGGACTTGGCGCCGCTGTCGTGGATCATGGCCACGCTGAGGCCATCCAGGTCCAGTTCGGCCGTCTCGGCCGCGCCCCACGCCGCGACGTCCGGCCCGTCGTTGTTGCCGGCCACCGCGACCACGGGCGCGTACCCGGCCAGTTCGGTCAGCACGGAGGCGGTGCACACGTCCCCGGCGTGCAGGATCAGGTCCGCGCCCCGCAGGAGGCCAGCCACCCGGGGCGGGCACTGCCGCCAGCGCCGGGGCGCGTGGGTGTCGGACAGGACCACGACTCGCACGGCGCCGCTACTCCATTACCCCACGCTCATCCGCGTGGCCGCTACTCCACGTGGCGCGTGTCGATGTCGTGAATGGTCGGGATCACCGAGGTGAGCGCTCCCTCGACCCGTTCGGCGGCCTCGCGGCGCTGGACCTTTTCCTCGGCCTTAGCTGCCGCGGCCGCGAGCCGCTCGTTCGCATCCCGGCGGCGCAGCCCGCGCTTGACCACCTTGGCGGCCCGGTCCGCGAGCACGAGCAAGGCGATGAGCAGGACAATTACGACAATGATGAGCACAGCCACGGCGGATCTTCCATATCGTCGTTCAGTGAGAGTCCAAGAGCCCAGTAAAGCTTGTGTACCTGAGATTTTCCAAAAACCCTCCTCGGTGAGTCCTCTGAACGTCCGGGCTTCGGGCTGCTTCGATGCGTGCACCGGCGAGCTGTTTCGGCTCAGCGCTGTTTCGGCTCAGCGCTGTTTCGGCTCAGTGCTGTTTCGGCTCAGTGGGCGGCCTGGCGGAGCTGGCCGAGCAGCCAGCCCGGGCCGAGGATCTCCGCGCCCACCGCCGTGCAGCGCCGCCGCAGCTCGCGGTCGGCCGTCACCACATAGCGCGGCCCGGGCACGTCGCGGGCCAGGGCCACGATCGTGTCGTCCCCGGAACCACGCGCCAGCACGACCAGCACCTCGCCCGGAGCCACGCCGCCGGTCACGTCCGCTTCCTGCCGCGCAGGCGCCGGGATCCGGCGCGCGGCGGCCTTAGCCGCGCCCTCGAGCACCATAATGAACCCGGGCGCCCCGGCGTCGCGGGGCTCCTTGCCTGCGGGTTCGTCGGCTGCGGGTTCATCGGGGCCGTGCTCATCGGGACCGGGTTCATCGGCGGCGCGTTCATTGCGGCCGGGCTCACCGCCGGCGGCGGGCAGGGCGACGTGGCCGCTGGCGGCTAGCTGGACCACCTCCTCGTACAGGCGGACCGCGGCGCCGGCCCGGTCGCGCCACCAGCCGTCGGGACGCGAGCCCATCACGTTGGCGACGTCTATGACGATTGTCACGTGATGCCCGCCGATCCCGATCCCCTCCCCACGTAAGCTGGCCGCATGGCAGACGCGAAACTCGCCTGGCCCATCACCGGACAGGTCTCCAGGCTACGGCAGCGCCAGTCGGGGCCGCTGATCCTGGAACTCGACCTGACCGACGGTGTCCCGGAGGGGCCCGTCACTGACCCGCTGTCGGCGGTCATGTCGCTGCGCAAGGTCCGGCTGACGGACATCATCGAGGGCCTGCGCCGGGCGAGCCACGACGACCGGGTGCGCGCCCTGGTGGTCAAGGTGGGCGGCGGCAGGATCGGGCTGGCCAAGGTCCAGGAGCTGCGGGCCGCGGTGACCAGCTTCCGTGAGTCGGGCAAGCTCACGGTGGCCTGGGCCGAGACCTTCGGCGAGTTCGCGGGTGGGAACGTCCCCTACTACCTGGCGACCGCGTTCGACCGGATCTACCTGCAGACTTCCGGCGCTCTCGGGCTCACCGGGGTGGCGGTGGAGCAGCTGTTCTGGCACGACGCGCTGGCCAAGGCGGGTGTCGCCTTCCAGAGCGCCAAGCGGCACGAGTACAAGACCGCCGCCGACAACCTGACCGAACGCGGCTTCACCGAGCCCGGCCGGGAGGCCACCCAGCGGGTGGCCGACTCGATCACCGACCAGATCAGCGCCGCCATCGCCGAACGCCGTGGCAAGAGCGCCGAAGACGCCCGCGCGCTGCTGGAGCGCGGGCCGTTCCTGCCGGAAGAAGCCCTGGCCGAGGGCCTGATCGACGCCATCGGCTACCGGGACGAGGTGTACGCGGACGTCCGCAGGGAAGCGGGCAAGGACGCCACCTTGCTGTTCGTCACCCGCTACCAGCGGGCCCGCATGCTGGCCCAGCGCGCCCGGCACCTGCCGAACCCGCGGGAGCGCTTCGTCGCCGTGATCTATGCGACCGGCCCGATCAAGGGCGGCCGCAGCACCCGGTCCCCCTTGGGCGGCGGCGCCATGGGCTCGGACACCGTGGCGGCCGCGCTGCGCTCGGCCATCTCGGATAACCGGGTGCGGGCCGTGCTGCTGCGGGTCAACAGCCCCGGCGGCTCGGCCACGGCCTCCGACACCATCTGGCGTGAGGTGGTCAGGGTCCGCAACGCGGGCAAGCCGGTGGTCGTCTCGATGAGCGACGTGGCCGCCTCCGGGGGTTACGCCATCTCGATGGCGGCCGACGTCATCGTGGCGCAGCCGGGCACGATCACCGGCTCGATCGGCGTGATCGCGGGCAAGCCCGTGTTCGCCGACGCGCTCGAGCGGATCGGCGTCACCATCGACGGCGTGGCCCAAGGCAGCAACGCCACCATGTTCGCGCCGACTCACCCGTTTACCGAGGAGGAGTGGGGACGGCTGAACCGGTGGATGGACGCCATCTACCGCGACTTCATCGAGAAGGTGGCCGAGGGCCGCCGGATGCCGGTGGACAAGGTGCACGACGTGGCCAAGGGCCGGGTCTGGACCGGTGCGGACGCGGCCCGGAACGGGCTGGTCGACGAGCTCGGCGGGCTAGCCGAGGCGGCCGCTATCGCACGCCTGCGGGCTGGGCTCCCAGCCGACGCACCGCTGCGTGTCTTTCCCCGGCTGACCCCGCTGGACCAGCTGCGCCCGCCTGACTCGAGTGAGTCCCGGCCCGCCGCCGCGCCCGCAGCCGGGCTGGGCTTCGCCGATGCCTGGGGGTCGGCCTGGCGGCTGGCGGCCCAGGCCGGGTTCTCGCCGTACGGACCGCTGGCCCTCCCGGGTCGGTGGGTCATCCATTGACCGAACGGCCCGCGGTGCCCGCACCAGCCCAGGTGCGAGCCGCGGACCCGCCCGGCGCCCTGCCGGACGCTCTGGCCGCGTGGGCCGGCGCGGTCGCGCTGGTGACCGTGGCCGATGGCCGGGACGACGTTGGCGTCACGGTCAGCGCGTTCTGCCCGCTGTCGGCCGATCCCCCGCTGGTCCTGGTGTCGCTGATAGGCGAGTCGTATCCGGCCGAGCTGTTCGGGCGGGCCGAGGAGCCAGTCTCCGGGTTCGCCGTGACGCTGCTGTCGGCCGGGCAGCGGATGCTGGCCGGCCGGTTCGCCGCGGAAGGCCGGCCCGGGGCCCGGCTGATGCTCGAGGGCGTGCCGCACCAGCGCGGCCCGGCGTCCGGGGCGCTGATCCCGGACGGTGGCATCGCCGCGCTGGAGTGCGCTGCCCAGCAGGTGCTCCCGGCCGGGGATCACCTGCTGGTCATCGCCCGGGTCACCGGCGTTCCGTACGTTGCCGAGACGGGCCAGCCGCTGATCCGGTTCCGCGGCCGGTACCTGGCTTAAACCCTGTTCCGTAACGGGCAATGCGAAAAGGCATCGTCGCAGCTCACGGCCGACTTGTGCCGATGCCTGGGCGGCACGAGTGATTACCATGATGACATGTCCAACTCGTCCCCTCCGGCCGACCTCGACCTGCGGCTGGTGCGGTACTTCACCGTCGTCGCCGAGCAGCGGCACTTCGGCCGGGCTGCCGCCGAGCTTCGCGTGGCCCAGCCGTCGCTGAGCCGGCAGATCCGCCGCCTGGAACAGCAGCTCGGTGCCCGCCTGCTGGACCGCACACCGCAGGGCAGCCGGCTCACCGAGGCCGGGGAGGTCTTCCTGCCCCAGGCCAAGGCGCTGCTGCGGTCGGCTTCGCAGGCCGCGGCACGCACCCGGGCCGCGGCCGAGCCCAGCCGGATCACCATCGGCTACATCACCAACATCATCGTGACCCCAGCCGTGCGGGCGCTGCGGCACCGGCATCCGGATGCCGACGTCCAGACCGTGCATGTGCCCTGGAACGAACCGCGCCAGGCGCTACTCGAGCACCGGGTGGACGCGGTGGTGGCCCGGCTGCCGATCGAGACCAGCCAGCTGCACGTGACCGTGCTCTACGCCGAGCCCCGGGCGCTGCTGGTTCCCCTGAATCACCGGCTGGCCGGCAAGGAGTCCGTGACCCTGGACGACATCGCCGACGAGCCGCTGCCGCAGGTCGCCGATCCGGCCTGGAACGCCTACTGGCGCATCGACCCGCGGCCCGACGGCCGCCGGGCTCCCGGCGGCCCGCTGGTCGAAGCGGTCGAGGACAAGTTCGAGCTCATCGCCGCCGGGGAGGCTGTGTCCATTATCCCGGCCGGGCATAGTGTGCGCCCGGACCTGACCACCATTCCGCTGGAAGGGGTCGACCCGATCCACGTGGTGCTCGCCACCCGGGCCGTCGACCGCAGCCGCCTGCTGGCCGACTTCCGCCGCTGCGCTCAAGAGCACCTGACCGGCCCCGCCTCCGACGGCACGCTGCCCTAGCGACAACGCGAAGAGCGCGCGGCGGTGGGGGGCACGAGGCGTCGCGGCGGCCGGGGGGGCGGTGAAGGGTTAGGTGGGGGTTAGGGGTGGCCGGAGACTAGGTGGCCGTTCCGGTAGACGGCGGCTATCTGGGGGACGCCGGGGCGGTACGCCAGGTAGGCGTGGGAGGGGGCGTCGAGGAGGATCAGGTCGGCGCGGGCGCCGGGGGTGAGGTGGCCGATGTCGGGGCGGCGCAGGGCGCGGGCGCCGCCCGCGGTTGCGGCCCAGAGCGCTTCCTCGGTGGTCATGCCCATCTCGCGGACAGCCAGCGCGATGCAGAACGGCATGCTGGAAGTAAACGAGGAACCTGGGTTGCAGTCGGTGGCCAGGGCCACGGTGGCGCCCGCGTCAAGCAGCCGGCGGCCGGGCGGGAACGGGTGGCGGCAGCTGAACTCCACACCGGGCAGCAAGGTAGCGACGACCGGCGTGGACACAAGTGCGTCGACGTCGGCGTCCGTCAGGAAGGTGCAGTGGTCGGCCGACGCGGCGCCCGCCCGGGCCGCGACCTGGATCCCCGGGCCCGGTCCGAGCTGGCTGGCGTGGATCCGGGCGCCCAGGCCCGCGGCCTGCCCAGCCGCCAGGATCGCGGCCGCCTCGTCCGGGCCGAACGCCCCGTCCTCGCAGAAGACGTCGATCCAGCGGGCGTGCGGCGCGCAGGCGGTCAGCATATCCCCGCAGACCAGGTCGACATAGCCGGCCAGGTCCCCGGCGAACTCGGGCGGCACCACGTGCGCGCCCAGGTAGGTCGCCTCCGGGGTGACCTCGGCAGCCAGGGCCAGGTCGCGGGCCTCGTCGGCCACGGTGAGCCCGTAGCCGGACTTGCACTCGAACGTGGTCGTGCCCTGGGCCAGCATCTCGGCCGCCAGCCGCCGCAGGTTGGCCCGCAGCGCGTCGTCGGAGGCGGCGCGGGTGGCCTCGACCGTGGTCAGGATCCCGCCCGCCTGGTAGGGGCGACCTGCCATCCGGGCGGCGAACTCGGCGCTGCGCTCCCCGGCGAAGATCAGGTGGGCGTGCGAGTCCGCGAATCCGGGCAGCACGGCCCGGCCGCCCGCGTCCACAACCTCATCGGCGCCCGGCGCCCGGGAGGCCGGCCCGGTCCAGGCCACCTGGCCGTCGGCGATAACCAGGGCGGCGTCGGCGATCGCACTGAACTGGCCGCCCTCGTTGGTGACCAGCTCGCCGATACCGGTGATGAGAATGCTGCTGCTGTCAGTCACGGGTCTAGCTTGTCAGGACCGGGCGTACCGGGCGACGGCGTCGTGGTCGAGGCGGGCGCCCAGGCCGGGACCCGCGGCCGCACGGACGGCACGCACACCTCCTCGGGGGGCGTTATCGCAGTGCGTTCGGCCGATTCTTATCTTGACCGCCCGGAAGCCGGCTTCCCTGGCGGCCAGGGCCGCCTCGGCCCGGGCCTGAGGGCTGCGGGCCTCGCCGAAGGAGGCGGGAGGAGATGGTGCGGACGTGCTCGGCGATGCGGCGGTGATCCGTGTGGCTCAGGCCGCCGCGGCGAGGTCGCCGCGGGCGACCAGCTCGACCAGCGGCTCAAGGTCGGCCGGAAAGGTGCCGTCGGCCTGGGTAAACGGCACCAGCTCGCGGACCATCCGGTAGGCGCGGCCGGTCCCCAGCCCCAGCTCGCCAGGGGCCCGCAGGTCGATGGCCTGGGCCGCGACCACGAGCTCGATGGCCGCCACCCGGGCGCATAGCCGCACCATGCCGGCCAGCCGGCGCGCCGACAGCGGGGCCATGGTGGCCCGGTCCTCGATGCCGTCGGCGGTGACCGAGGTGGCCAGCTCGTAGGAGACCGGGTGGGCTAGCGTGCGGGCCTCTACCGTGATGGCCTGGCCGGCCACGGCCAGCTCGGCCAGCGCGTCGTCCGGCGAGCCCGCCATGGCCGCCAGCCCGGCCGGGAGACCGGAGAACGGCGCCTGCAGGAGCTTGGCCGCACGCTCGTTGGCGCTGGTCACCACCGGGGCGAGCGCGATCCGGGTGAAGTCGAGCGCGGCGGCGAGCGGGCCGATGTCGAAGTTGCCGACCGAGACGATCCGCTGCTCGGGCACCACCACGACCGGGTTGGACTGGGAGGAGTTGAGCTCGACGCCCAAGATGGTGCGGGCGTAGTCCAGGGCGTCCCGGGTGGCGCCGTGAATGTGCGGGATGCAGCGGAAGGTCAGCGGGTCCTGCAGGAACCGGGCCGCGCCCGGGCCCCACAGGTAGCTGCCCGCCAGCAGCAGCCGCAGCCGGCCCAGGGTCGCGGCCAGGCCGGGGAATGGCCGGGTCTGCTCGATGATCGGGTGCAGGCAGGTCAGGTTGGCCCCGTAGGCCTCCAGGTCCAGCGCGCCCGCCACGTCGAACACCGACATCAGGCTGTCCGCGTCGGCGGTGGCCAGGCAGGCCCAGGCGGTGGTGAAGGCGTTGCTGCTGACCAGGGCCAGCCCCTCGTTCTCGGCCACCTCGAAGCCGGTGTGGGTGATGATCCCGTGGGCCAGGTCGGCCATCGGGCCCAGGTCGCCCTGGCCGACCGAACCGAGCGTGCGGACCGGCGGGGCGAAACCCTCATTGAGCAGGGTGACGATCAGCTCGGCCAGTTCGGGCCGTACGCCGGTGACGCCCTTGGCGTAGCTGTTGGCCAGGCAGAGCATGGCGCCGCGGACCACGTCGGCCGGGGCCACGTCACCTTGGGCGATGCGGTGGTTCAGAACCAGGCGGTGGTTGAACCGCTGCCGTTCGGCCGGATCGAGCAGGTAGGCCTTACGCTCACCGACCCCCGTGGTCAGGCCGTAAACCACGTCTCCGCCTGCGAGAACGCCCTCGACCACGGCCCGGGACCCGCGCATGGCGGTGATCGCCTCTGGCGCTAGCCTGATTGTCTCACCATGCCGGGCAACCGCCAGTACCTGCGTAACGGTCAGGTTACTTCCATTGAGGCTGATCGTCATTAATTGCTGACCCATCTATAACTGAGCTAGGCTTTGCCGCCCAAGGGCGTTTCGTGTGAGGCGGTCCAGCATCAAGGAGGCCAGTGAATGGCTCTGTTCCTTCTGAGGCGCCTCGGGTTGATGATCCTTACGTTGTGGATTCTCAGCCTGATCGTATTCTTCGCGGGCCAGATTCTCCCAGGTGATCCTGGTCGCGCGATCCTGGGGCCGTTCGCGGCGAAAAGCTCGGTAGATGCGCTGGATACTCAACTCGGTGTAAACAGACCGTTGCTAACCCGGTATCTCAGCTGGATCGGCGGCGCGCTGCACGGCAATTTGGGGACTTCTTACTCGTACCGCACCGCGGTCGAGCCTTTCGTGCGCGCGGCACTGATCAATTCGATCAAGCTTGGCGCGCTAGCGTTCGTCATCGTGGTACCACTCGGCATCATCGGCGGCGTGATCGCCGCGCTTTATGCGGGCCGGGCGCTGGACCGGACCATTTCGGTAACCGGACTTTCTCTGTCGACCGTGCCGGAGTTCGTGTCGGGGATCGTCCTCATCGTGATCTTCGGCGTGGAGCTGAAGGTGCTGCCGGTCACGGCGTCGGCCGGGCAGGGCGCGAGCGACTGGGAGCAATTTAAGCATCTGATCTTGCCGGCCATACCGCTGGTTTTTGTGCTATTCGGCTACATTGCCCGTATGGCCAGGGCGGGGACCATCGAGGCACTCAGCTCTGACTACGCCCGGACCGCGGTGCTCAAGGGCCTGCCGCGGTCGACCGTGATCCGGCGGCACATCCTGCGGAACTCGCTGCTCCCGACGATCACCGTGATCGCAACCCAGACCGGGTACCTGATCGGCGGGCTGGTCGTGGTAGAAACGTTGTTCAACTACCAGGGCATCGGCAACCTGATCTACAAGGCGGCGCAGGCCAAGGACTTCCCGATGCTGGAGGCGGGGGTGCTGCTCATCGGCGTGGTCTACGCGCTGGCCACGCTGGCCGCGGACCTGCTGCTGATCTGGCTCAACCCGCGGCTGCGGACCGGGGGCTCCGATGACTGACATCACCACGGACCCAGGCGGCGCGGCACCGCTCGGGCCGGCGGCCGGCGGTGCGGTGGCGGTCTCGGCCCCGACCGGCCGGGCGCAGACCCGCTGGTCGCTGCTGCTGCGCCGGCCCACCTTCATTGTCGGCGCGGCCATCATCATCTTCTGGGTGGTGTGCGCGCTCTTCGGGCACGCGATCGCGCCGTACAACCCGCTGGCCCAGCAATTGCTGGCGGCCAACACCGCGCCCTCGGGCGCGCACTGGTTCGGCACCGACCCACTCGGCCGGGACGTGCTGTCCCGGGTCCTGGTCGGCGCCCGGGACATCTTGTACATCACCCTGCTGGCCACCATCCTCGGCACCGTTCTGGGTACCGCGCTCGGCCTGGCCATGGGCTACCTCGGCGGGGCCTTCGACCTGGTCATCGGGCGGATCGTGGAGGCCGTGCTGGCGGTGCCCGCGGTGATCATCGCGTTCCTGTTCGTCGTGGCGCTCAGCCCGTCCACACTGACACTGATCATTGTCATCGGCTTCATCTTCACCCCGCTGATCGCGCGCAGCGTGCGGGCCGCGGTGCTGACCGAACGGAACCTGGACTACCTGTCCGCGGCCCGGCTGCTGGGCGAGAACCCGGCCCGGATCATGTTCGCCGAGATCTTGCCCAACGTGCTGCCCGTCATCCTGGTCGAGTTCACGGTGCGGCTGGGTTATGCGGTCTTCACCGTGGCCACGCTGTCCTTCCTTGGCTTTGGCATCCAGCCGCCCACGCCGGACTGGGGCGCGGACATCGCGGCCAACTACACCGGCCTGCTGGCGGGCTACTGGTGGCAGGTGCTGTTCCCGGCCCTGGCCATCGCCTCGCTGGTGACCGCGGTCAACCTGATCACCGACTCGATTGAGCAGGTGCTCAACGCATGAGCAGCGAGCCGGAGGGACGCGGCGCCTGGACGAGCGAGCGGGAGAGCGCCCATGAGTGAAGCAACGCCGCCGGCGGCGGGCACCGCGGTCGCGGCCGGGCCGGCGCTGGTCGTCGAGGGCATGGACGTCACCTACCAGGTGCGCGGGCAGGATCGTCTGGCGCTGCGCGGCGTGTCGTTCACCATCGGCCGGGGCGAGTCGTTCGGGCTGGTGGGCGAGTCGGGCTCGGGCAAGTCCACGGCCGCGCTGGCGCTGGTCCAGTACCTGCCCCGCAACGGCCGGGTCAGCGCCGGGACGATCAGCATCAACGGCCAGGACCCGCTGACCATGAACGCCTCTGCCCTGCGCGATCTGCGGGCCCGCACGGTGTCCATGGTGTACCAGGAGCCCGGCCGGGCGCTGAACCCGAGCCTGCGGGTCGGGCGGCAGATCGCCGAGGTCTTCGAGATCGCCGGCCAGCACTCGCACGAGGCCACCGCCTCGGCCGAGGAGATGCTGCGCAAGGTGCAGATCTCCGACCCCGGCCGGGTCATGGGCCGGTACCCGTTCGAGCTGTCCGGCGGGATGGCCCAGCGGGTGGTCATCGCCATGGCCCTGGCCTCCTCGCCGTCGCTGCTGATCCTGGACGAGCCGACCACGGCGCTGGACGCCACGGTGGAGGCCGAGGTGCTCGACCTGGTCGCGGGCCTGCGCCAGGAGTTCGACACCTCGGTGCTGTTCATCAGCCACAACCTGGCCGTGATCGCCAAGATGTGCGACCGGGTCGGGGTGCTCTATGCGGGTGAGATGGTCGAGGAGGGCCCGGCCCGCCAGGTGTTCGATGACCCGCGGCACCCGTACACGGTCGGGCTGCTGCGCTGCATCCCGCGGCGCGGGCAGCGCAAGGACCGCGACCGGCTGGACACCATCCCCGGCTTCCTGCCCAGCCCGGGCCACACCATGACCGGGTGCGTGTTCGAGCCGCGATGCGGGCTGGCCCGGGACCGCTGCAAGGAGTCGCACCCGGACCTGTTCGACATTGGCCCCGCGCGCACCTCGCGCTGCTTCTTCCACGAGGAGGCTCCGGACCTGCCGCGCGCGACCCCGGCCAACGTGGCCGCGCTCGCCGATCACCCGGAGGAGAACGGTCAGTCCCTGCTGGCCGTCGAGGGCCTGTCCAAGACCTTCTCGGGCGGCGTGCAGGCGCTGTCGGACGTGAACCTGGCGCTGCGCCGCGGTGAGACGCTGGGGCTGGTGGGCGAGTCGGGCAGCGGCAAGACCACGCTGGCGCGGGTGCTGCTCGGGCTCACCGCACCGGACAGCGGCTCGCTGGTCATGCTGGAGGGCAAGCAGCTGGCCCCGGAGGCGCGGCGGCGCCCCCGGGACACGCTGCGAGCGCTGCAGATCGTGTTCCAGAACCCCGACTCGGCGCTGAACCGCCGGCACACGGTGCGCAGCCTGATCAGCCGCCCGCTGAACCGGCTGGCCGGGCTGACCGGCGACGCGCTGCGCCAGCGGCTGGAGCAGCTGATCACCTCGGTCCGGCTCGAGGACCGCCACCTGCCGCTGCGGCCGGGCCAGCTGTCCGGCGGGCTGAAGCAGCGGGTGGCCATCGCCCGGGCGTTCGCCGGCCAGCCGGACGCGGTGGTGTGCGACGAGCCGACCTCGGCGCTGGACGTGTCGGTGCAGGCGGCCATCCTCAACCTGCTGGCCGACCTGCAGCACTCCGAGCGGGTCACGTACCTGTTCATCTCCCACGACCTGGGCCTGGTCCGGTACCTGTCGGACCGTATCGTGGTGCTCTACCTCGGGCGGGTGATGGAGATCGGGCCCGCCGAGACCGTCTACGCCGGACCGCATCACCCCTACACCGAGGCGCTGTTCTCCGCCGTTCCCTCGCTCGACGGCCAGCGCCCGGACCGGATCAGGCTGCAGGGCGAGATCCCCTCGGCAGCCAATCCGCCCAGCGGCTGCGTGTTCCACACCCGCTGCCCGCGCAAGCTGGACACCGGCATCTGCGAGTCCACGGAACCCCCCCTCCTCGAAGGCGAGGCGGGTCACCCGATCCGCTGTCACATCCCTATTAACGAATTGCGAAAAATTCAGCTGAGTGAATCCGCCCCATCACAGGGAGGCTCCCAATGACCAGGAATGTCGATCAGCGCCGGCTCGGCGAATTGCGCCAGGGTCAGGGCGATATTGCCAACCACATTATTGACGAGCTGGCCGCGGGCCGGCTGTCCCGCCGCGACTTCATCCGCCGCGGAAGCGTCGTGGGCCTGTCGGTCCCGCTGCTCGGGTCGGTGCTCGCGGCCTGCAGCAGTAGCAGCAGTTCCTCCGGCTCCAGCTCATCCAGCTCATCCAGCTCCTCCGCCGGCGGCACGGCCGGCGCGGTGATCAAGGTCGGCATCGTCACGCCGACCGCGGCCATCAACCCGGTGACCGTGGCCGACCAGGGCGGCCTGGACATGCTGGCGCAGACCGGCGAGTACCTGTGCCTGTCCGGCCAGACCCTGACCCTGATGCCGGTGCTGGCCACCAGCTGGACACCGAACGCCAAGGCGGACGTCTGGACGTTCAAGATCCGCCAGGGGGTTAAGTTCAGCAACGGCGCGGCGCTGACCGCCGACGACGTGGTGTACACCTACCAGCTGCACACCAACACCAAGAACGGGTCGAACGCGCTGTCCGCCTTCGCGGGCGTGCTCAGCCCGTCTGGCGTGGTCAAGGTCGACGACTTCACGGTGGCGTTCCACCTGGAGGCCCCGAACGGGAACTTCCCGTACCTGACCTCGTCCGACAACTACAACATGATCATCCTGCCGAAGGGCTATAACCCGGCCAGCTGGCAGAGCACCTTCATCGGCACCGGGCCGTTCAAGCTCGGCTCGTACACGCCGAAGTCCGGGGCCACGTTCCTGCGCAACGAGTCCTACTGGGGCAAGAAGGCGCTCCCGTCGGAGACCCAGTTCACCTTCTACGACACCCAGTCGCCGGAGATCCTGGCCCTGACCGGCGGGAACATCGACGTGGTCGGGCAGTTCTCGGTATCCGGGGCGCAGGAGCTGCTCACCGGCAGCTACAACATCATCAAGCTGAAGTCCAGCGCACACCGCGAGCTGTCCATGCGCTGCGACAAGGCCCCGTTCACCGACCCGCGGGTCCGGCAGGCCATCGCGCTGACGCTGAACCGGCCGGCGATCATCACGGCGCTGTTCAAGGGCTACGCGGACGTGGGCAACGACAGCCCGTTCGCGCCGGTCTTCCCGTCCACCAACACCAGCGTGCCGCAGCGGACGGCGAACGTCGCCAAGGCCAAGTCCCTGCTGTCCGCGGCCGGGCATGGCTCCGGGTTCAGCACCCAGCTGGTGACCGAGAACTTCCTGGAGATCCCGGAGTTCGCCCAGATCGTGGCGCAGTCGGCCAAGGAGATCGGGGTCAACATCGGCCTGAAGGTGGAGAGCTCGACCCAGTACTACGGCAAGGCCACGTTCGGCAACTCGGACTGGCTGGACGCCACCATGAGCCTGGTCGACTACGGGCACCGCAGCGTCCCGAACGTGTTCCTGACCGCCCCGCTGCAGACGACCAACGCCAAGACCGGCACCGGCCCGTGGAACGCGGCGCACTTCGCCAACTCCCAGTACGACAAGCTCGTGGCGCAGTACATCGCGGCCTCCGACCTGTCCACGCAGAAGAGCCTGGCCGGCCAGATCGAGACGCTGCTGCTCGACCAGACCCCGATCATCTTCGCCTACTTCTACAACTACCTGTCCGCCACGGCGAAGAACGTGACCGGCGCCTACCCGACCGCGATCGGGCACATCTTCCTGTACAACGCGTCAAAGAGCTAGGACTGGCGTGACCGGTGCGGCGGGCGGTGGCCCGCCGCACTGGTCAGCACTGGGTAGCCTCGTTTATCGAGATGGCTACCGAGAACACGGCCCCGGTTGAGGCACCTGGCCACCAGCAGGGGCACGAGCACGGGCTTGACCACCATGCGTACGGGCACCACCACCGGGACGTGTCCGGCGGCTGGCTGCGGCCGGCCGTGTTCGGCGCCATGGACGGGCTGGTCACCAACGTCTCCCTGATCGCCGGGGTCGGCGGCGGCGGCGCGTCGGCACACGTCATCATCTTGACCGGGCTGGCCGGGCTGGCCGCGGGTGCGGGCTCCATGGCGGCCGGGGAGTACGTCTCGGTCTCCTCCCAGAACGAGCTGATCCAGGCCGAGGTCGATAAGGAACGGCTGGAGCTCGAGCACAATGCCGTGGCTGAGCAAGCCGAGCTGGCTACCATGCTGCGGGCCCGCGGGGTCACCGCGGCCACTGCGCGCAAGGCGGCGGCCGAGATCTCCCAGCACCCGGAGAAGGCGCTGGCCGTGCACGCGCTGGAGGAGCTGGGCGTCGACCCGGCCGACCTGCCCTCCCCCGTACTGGCCGCGGGCGCCTCGCTGGCCGCGTTCGCCATCGGGGCCGTCATCCCGCTGCTGCCCTACCTGGCCGGCTTTCATGCGCTGTGGGCCACACTCGTCCTCGCGGCCGTGGCCGCGATAGCCGGCGGGGGCATGGTGGCCCGGCTGACCAGCCGGCCGTTCTGGCGCGGGGCGCTACGGCAGCTCCTACTCGGGGCCGGTGCCGCGACGATCACCTATCTCATCGGGCTGGCCGTCGGGCACGCGGCCGGCTGAGGTCGCGGTTCGCCCGGCCGGGTGCCGCCGGACAGCCGCGTCCCGGTCAGCCACAGCCGCCCGGAAGCCGGGGCTCCGGGTCCGCCCGGGGCCTGCGGGACTACCGAGTGGTAAGGTGCCCCGTGGTTAACTTGAACCGCCCGCTCCGGATCGCGCTGCTGTCCTACCGCAGCAAACCGCACTGCGGCGGCCAGGGTGTCTACGTCCGCCATCTGAGCAGGGAACTCGACGCGCTGGGGCACCACGTCGAGGTCTTCTCGGGGCAGCCGTATCCGGAGCTGGATCCCGGCCCCCAGCTGCGTGAGCTGCCCAGCCTGGACCTGTACCGGGACCCCGATCCGTTCCGCACGCCGCACTGGCACGAGTACCGGGACTGGGCCGACGTGCTGGAGACCGCGATGATGTGGGGCGGGTCCTTCGGTGAGCCGCTGACCTTCAGCATCCGGGCGCTGCGGGCGCTGGCCGCGCGGCCCGGGCAGTTCGACGTGGTGCACGACAACCAGGGGCTGGGCTACGGGATGCTGGGCGTGCGGCGGCTCGGGCTGCCCTTGGTGATCAGCATCCATCACCCGATCAGCGTGGACAAGCGGATCGACCTGGCTTCGGTGAGCGGGCTCACCGCCCTGTCCCGGCGGCGCTGGTACGGGTTCGTCCGGATGCAGGCCCGGGTGGCGCGCCGGGTGGCCGCGGCCGGGCCGGTGATCACCGTCTCGGAGTCGTCTAAGCGCGACATCTGCCGCGACTTCCGGATTCCGCCCGGCCAGGTCCGGATCATCCCGCTGGGCGTGGACACCCGGGTGTTCCGGCCCCGTGAGGTCGCCCGGGTACCCGGCCGGATCGTGGCGGTGACCAGCGCCGATTCCGCGATCAAGGGAACCGGCACGCTGCTGCGCGCGATGGGGAAACTGGTCACCGACACCGACGCGCACCTGGTCATCGTGGGCAAGCCCGCCCCGGCCACCGAGCGATTGCAGGCCGAGCTGTCCCTGGCCGGCCGGGTCACGTTCACCCATGCGCTGTCCGACGCGGCGTTCTCGGACCTGCTGGCCAGCGCGGAGATCGCGGTGGTGCCGTCGCTGTACGAGGGCTTCTCGCTGCCCGCGGTGGAGCACATGGCGTCCGGGACGCCGCTGGTGGCCAGCCGCACCGGGGCCCTGCCCGAGGTGACCGGGGATGCCGCCGTGCTGGTCACACCCGGAGACGACGAGGAGCTAGCCGCCGTGCTCAGACGCCTGCGCCACTCCCCCGCGCAGCGGGCCGCGCTGGCCGGCCTGGCGCTGGCCCGGGTCCGGGAGCGGTTCGCGTGGTCCGCGGTCGCACGGGCCACCGCTGATGCGTACTCCAGCGCCCTGGCCGGCCAATCCCAGGGAAGGCAAGCGTCCCAGGAAAGGCAAGCGCAGTGCTGACCGTCGACTTCGGCCGGTTCCCCGTGCGGCCCGGCCATCGCGTGCTCGACCTGGGCTGCGGCGGCGGCCGGCACGCGTTCGAGGTGTACCGGCGCGGCGCGGACGTGGTCGCGTTCGACCTCGACCCGGGTGAGCTGGGGCCGGTGGCCGGGATGTTCGGCGCCATGCGGGCAGAAGGCGAGGCTGGCCCGCAGGCCGGCGCGACCGCCATCTCCGGGGACGCCACCGCGATGCCGTTCGGCGACGGGACGTTCGATCGCGTGATCGCGGCCGAGGTGCTCGAGCACATCTTCGACGACCAGCAGGCCATGAACGAGCTGGCGCGGGTGCTGCGGCCGGGCGGGCTGGCCGCGATCACGGTGCCGAGCTTCCTGCCGGAGCGGATCTGCTGGGCGCTGTCGACGGAGTACCACGAGGTGCCCGGCGGGCACGTGCGCATCTACACCCGGGCCGAACTGGAGGCCAAGCTGCGCCGGGCCGGGCTGAGTGCGCGCTGGCACCATCACGCGCACGGGCTGCACTCGCCATACTGGTGGCTGAAGTGCGCGGTCGGCGTGCACGACGACAAGCACTGGCTGGCCAGCGCCTACCACCGCATGCTGGTCTGGGACCTCATGCGCCGGCCGGCCGCGACCCGGCTGGCCGAGCGGGCGCTGAACCCGCTGATCGGCAAGAGCCTGGTGGTATACGCGGTTAAGCCCCGGTCCGGCACCGCGAATGGCTGAGGCAGCCGCGTTGACGCGAGCGCAGGTGCTCGCGACGGGTGAGGCGATCGCCCGGATGCAGGAGCCTTCCGGCGCGATCGCGTGGCCAGATGGGCACGTGGACGCCTGGGATCACGTCGAGTGCGCCATGGCCCTCAGCGCCTGCGGGCTGCGTGAGCCTGCCCGGCGGGCCTACCAGTGGCTGCGCGAGACCCAGCGGCCGGACGGGTCCTGGCCGCGTTCGGTGCAGGCCGGGCAGGTCACCGACCCGGCCGCCGAAAGCCACCACGCCGCCTACGCCGCCGTCGGGGTCTGGCACGAGTACCTGGTCACCGGGGACGAGCGGCACGCCCAGCTGATGTGGCCGATGGCGCGCCAGGCCATGGAGTGGATGCTCGAGCTGCGCACCCCCCGGGGCGAGGTGGCCTGGGAGCGGGACGCGGCCGGCCGGCCGGGTGGCTACGCGCTGCTGTCCGGCTGCGCGAGCATTCACCTGAGCCTGCGCTGCGGGGTGGCGCTGGCCAAGCTGGCCGATGACCCCCGGCCGGACTGGGAACTGGCCGCGGACCGGCTGGCCCACCTGGTAGCCCGGCACCCGGAGGCATTCGCGGACAAGAGCCGGTTCGCCATGGACTGGTACTACCCGGTGCTCGGCGCCGCGGTCCGCGGCGCGGACGCGGCCCGCCGCCTGGCCGCGGGCTGGGAGACGTTCTGGGAGCCCGGCCTGGGCGTCCGCTGCGTCAGCGACGAGGAATGGGTTACCGGGGCGGAGACCTGCGAGCTGGTCATCGCGCTGAACGCCTGCGGGATGCGGTCACAGGCCCGGGAGGCGTTCGCCAGCATCCATCATCTGCGTCACCAGGACGGCTCGTACTGGACCGGCTGGCAGTTCGCCAACCAGGCGCCATTCCCCCGGGAACGGTCGAGCTGGACCGCGGCCGCCGTGGTCCTGGCCGCCGACGCGCTGACCGGGTTTTCCGGCGGTGCGGGCATCTTCCGGGAGGCCGCCGCGGCCGCGAATGGGCCTGCCTCGGCTAGCGCGGCCGGCGCCGCAGCCGACTGCGGCTGCGACCTGGTAACCGCATAGCACGGCCCGGGTACCGCGGATGATTCTGGCTCAGCGGAGGATTTTGTGGATGATTGACCCCAAAATCCTCCGTGATGCCAGAATGCTCCATGCAGATGGGACGGAGG
>JBAPYC010000613.1:0-5275 GCA_049284535.1 Streptosporangiaceae bacterium | reverse complement strand
ACCGAGCCGTTAATGCCCAGGTGGCCGACTCGTTTTCGCTGAGATCACCTCAGTGTGTTCATGTGCGCCGCACCCGAGCCAGCCGGGAGGCGTAGCGGTGCGGGTGTTTTCTGCTCTTCCGCCGTCTTATCGAAGTACGGGTCGCTCGGCTGGCCGTGACCCTTGAGGATAAACGACACCGCGAACGCCATTACACACGTCGTCTCCAGGACGAAGAAGACGTGGTCGGCGTCATAGAAAGAGCTGGCCAGCCAGTTAAGCGCCGGCATAAGGATGATCGACAGCCAGATCAGCGCACCGAGGCCCCTATACCAATTTGCGCGCCATCTCTCGTTCGGCAAGGTGTCGAGGGGAAAGATGAACAGGGAGATCGCGCCGAGAAGGATGAACAGCGCTGTGGCACAGGCCAGATGCACGTCGGCCAGCCGGAGCTGATTCAGCGTGGGGTTCGCAGGAGCGGCGTGGAAGAACGCGACACCGAGGGCGGAGATACCCGCGAGCGTCGTCAGAATATTGTCAATCGCCCACGATGTCAGGCGGTAAGCCAGCAGGAAGACGCCGATCACGCACAGAGATCCGGTGAAGACGTTCCCGACCTTCGTATAGTAGTACGCGCTGATGGACGACTCGATATGGCCGTCAGCAACTCCAGCGATGAGCAGAACCACCGGTAGCGTCAAACCGACATACCCGATGATCGCTCGCATGTTGCGGTACGACAGCGCTGGATTCTCGCCCAGGGCTGGTTTCGCGGACAACATCGTCGACTGCCTTCTCTCTTGGCCAGCTTCGGCAAACTCAGGGCATTGAGGATGACGCGACCCGGGTCTGACGGCGACTGCAGGAGGTTTACCTACCAAGACGGAGAGGCCACGCCGCAGGCAAATACAAGCCGTGGCAGACTTTTCGCTAAAGGCCGGGTGCCATATCTCCCGGGCGGCAATGGTCCGCCCATGCGGCATTGAAGTGGCGTGTTTTCAGTGCGGCAGGGTGTCGGTGATGTCGGCGGTGACGGCTCTGGCCAGGTTCAGGTGACGCCGGGTGGCGGCGGCTGCGGGATGGTGGCGCAGCGACCAGTCGGTTTGCCGTAGCACCATGTGCGCGAGGTAGGCGGAGGCGGCCTCGGGGCCGGCCAGGGCCAGGAGCCGGGCGCGCAGCAGCTCGCGGATCTGCTCGCAGTCGTAGTGGCAGAACAGCAGGGTCGCCAGGTCGAAGGCGCGGTCACCGGCCAGGACAGGGGGCTGGATGTCGATGACACCGGTAATCGTGGTGCCGTCCCACAGCAGGTTGGCCGGGGTGAAGTCGTAGTGGACGAAGTCCTGGCCGTCACCGATGGCCGGGCCGCAGCGCTCCCCGATGCGGCGCAGTACCGGCAGCAGGTCACGTGCCTCCGAGCTGGCCTGCAGCGTTGAGTGCAGGCAGTACCCGTCGCCGCCGCTGACCAGGGTCTGGGTAATCAGGTTGCGCCATTGGCGCGGGCCGGTGCCCAGGCCGGCCTGGGCGTCGTTGAGCCGCAGCAGCCCGGGCAGCAGATGCCCCAGCGCCGCGCAGTCCGGTCCGGGCAGGCCGCGGTCCAGGACGGCGCCGGGCAGCCGCGGCTGGATCCAGAACACCAGCCCGGGCACCTGGCCGATGACACCGAACCGGGGTGCCGGGTACCCGCGGTCGCGCAGCCGGGCCATCACGGCATCAAGCTCGCGCAGGTAGCCGACCGCTTCTGGCCGCGCGTCCGGCATGATCTTGAGCACGCTGACTGTCCCGGCACGGTCAGTGACCCAGAACGCGCTCCGTGATTCCCCGGCGCCGGCCGCCTCCACCGCGACCACGTCCAGACCGGCCTGCTCCTGCAGGAGACGCCGCAGCTCACCGGGCGGCGATTGCCTGCTTTCGCCGGTCACGTTCGGAGTGGACCGGCGGCGTGCACGCCCGTCGTTCGCGCGCCGGGCAATCCGGACAGGACAAAATCCACGATGGGAGCGGCGTAGCGGTGCGGCTCGGCGGCCAGCTGTGCCCGCTGGGCGGGCGGGCTGAGGATCATCTTGATCACGATCGCCCCGTAGAGGCTGTCGAGCAGGAGGTCAATCGGGGCTTCGGCCGCAAGCTCACCGCTATCGACGGCGCGGTGCAGCAGCGCCCTGGCCGCCTCCACGTGCGGGATGGCGATCTGACTGGAGAACCTGGCCTGCAGGGCAGGGATGACGGTGGCCTCAAGGTGGATCCGCAGGAACGCCCAGCCGTCCGGGCTGGCCTTGCTCTCCAGCAGCCTGGCTGTGTACTCGATCAGGTCGTCGCGCAGGTTCCCGGAGTCGGTGATCGAGATGCTGCGGTAGTGCGCGCTGAGCGCGGACAGCAGCAGGTCTTCCCTGGTTTTCCAGCGCAAATACAGCGGGGCCTTTCCGACGCCTGCGCTGCGTGCGACGGCATCGAAGCTGAAACCCGACCAGCCGGCCTCGGCATAGATCTTCAGGACCGCCGCGAACACCCGCGACTCCAGATTCGGGTCTCGGGGACGCCCTGGCCCGCGAGTCTCGCCACAGACCGGAGTGCCCAACGCTGCCTCCCTGGCCGGCGATCGAAGAACCGCCTGGCTGGTATTGAAGACGATCGCCGTCCGTATTAGCGTAAAGGCAGCCGATAGCTCCGCACAGAGAGGTGCGCGGCCTTGGATCTGCCCGGACGACTCGATCCCGAGCTCGCGGAGATTTTCCCCTACCTGCCGGCTCTGGACCTGACCGACATCCCCACCGCCCGGACCACCATGATGGACATGCTGTCCGCGGCTCAGGCCGAAGCGCAGCACAGTCAGGATGTGGTCTTCTCCGATCACCTGGTGCCGGGCACGAACGGGACGCCGGAGGTCCGGGTGCGGGTGTACCGGCCGGCGGCCAAACCGGGCCCGCTTCCGTGCCTGTACTGGATCCACGGCGGCGGTCACGTGCTCGGCCAGATCGAGCAGGACGACCTGATGATGGAGCACATCGTTGAGGCGGTTGGCTGCGTGGCCGTGTCCGTCGAGTGGCGGCGGCCGCCGGAGCACCCGTTCCCAGCGCCCATGGACGACTGCTACGCCGGGCTGAAGTGGACGTATAGCAACGCGGCCGAGCTCGGCCTTGACCCTGAGCGCATCGCCATCGGCGGTGCAAGCTCAGGCGGTGGCTCGGCCGCCGGTCTGGCACTGCTCGCCCGCGATCGCGGCGAGGTGCCGGTGTGTTTCCAGCTGCTGGTGTACCCGATGCTTGACGACCGCAATGTGACGCCCGCCAGTCAGGCTGTCACCGAGCCGCGAGTGTGGAACCGGCAGTCCAACCTGATCGGCTGGCGCTGTTACGTCGGTGACGCGGTGGGCACTGACCAGGTATCGCCGTACGCTGCGCCCACCCGGGCTGCCAGCCTTGCCGGGGTGCCGCCCGCGTACCTGCCCGTGGGCGACCTGGACCTGTTCATCGACGAAGACATCGAGTACGCGCAGCGGCTGCAGCAAGCCGACGTTCCGGCCGAACTGCACGTCTATCCGGGCGGCATCCACGGCTTTGACTTGCTGGCACCCGCATCGCGCCTGGCCCAGCGGTTCATCCGCGACCGCGACGACGCCCTGCGCCGGGCATTCGGCCAGTGAGCCGAGAGCAGTGAAAACGGGAAACACGAGGAGGAACGACGACGATGGCAGGACGCGTAGAGGGCAAGGTCGCCTTCATCACCGGGGCGGCGCGCGGCCAGGGCCGCAGTCACGCGATCCGGCTGGCCCAGGAGGGCGCCGACATCATCGCGGTGGACCTGTGCGGCCAGGTGGACTCGGTTCCGTTCCCGATGGCCACGCCGGAGGATCTGGCCGAGACCATCAAGGAAGTGGAAGCCCTGGACCGGCGGATCGTTGCGACGCAGGCGGACGTGCGTGACTACCCCGCCCTCAAGGCCGCCCTCGATGAGGGTGTGGCCCAGCTCGGCCGGCTGGACATCGTCAGCGCCAACGCCGGGATCTGCAGCTACGGCCGGCTGGACGAACTGGCTGAGCAGTGGTGGCAGGACGTGATCGACACCAACCTGACCGGGGTCTGGCACGCCGCGAAGGCCGCGATCCCGCACCTGAAGGCCGGCGGCCGCGGCGGGGCCATCATCTTGACCAGCTCCGACGCCGGGCTGTTTGCGATGGAGAACATCGGCCACTATGTGGCGGCCAAGCACGGCGTGATCGGCCTGATGCGGACGCTGGCGCTGGAACTGGCGGCGGATTTCATCCGCGTCAACGCGATATGCCCCACCACCGTCAACACCCCGATGGTCCAGAACGAGCCGTCCTACCGGCTGTTCCGGCCGGACCTGGAGCACCCCACCGCCGACGACCTGGGCGACGTCCTGCTGGGGCTGAACGCGCTGCCGATCAAGTGGGTGGAGCCGGTGGATATCAGCAACGCGCTGCTGTTCCTGGCCTCCGACGAGGCCCGTTACATCACCGGCGTGCCGCTGCCGGTCGACGCCGGTGCCCTGGTCAAGTAGAAACGGAGTCGGGCAGGTCGAGCCAGTCCGCCCAGGACAGGTCGCGGCCGATGCAGCGCGGCTGGGTGAAGGGCCAGGCTTCGGCGATCCACCGGGGCACCAGCGCGTCCAGCGCATCCTCAAGACAGGTACCAGCCTGGCCGTCCACCACCCACCAGGAGATCTCGGCGTCAGCGCCCTGCTTCTCCGCCGGGTCGATGTAGACGCAGCCGAGCAGGACCGTTTCCGCGTCATCAAACAGCGCGTAGTTGAAGGACTCATGGGCCGCAATCTCTGCTTCGTGCCGGGCCAGGTCCGCCCGGTCCTGCTCGTACGTCATCGAGGCGGACGGCCAGCCCCAGGCCGGCCCGAAGATTGACCACAGCCGCGGCTGTGAGCCCATCACAGCCGGGTAATCCAGATCGGCATCTGCGGCCGTGATGGGCCGCAGATGATAGCCATCGCGAACCGGGACCCGGGTGGGGTGAGTGAAATCAGCTGGCAGCCAGGCCATTGCCGTAGTCTCGCCGCAGACGCCGCCAAAAGCAATCCCACCGCAGACGAGGCGCCGCTGGCGGCCGGCGAAGGCCGGATGGCCAATTGCGGCGACCGGTGGTTGTGGTGCGGCTGCTTAGGCTGTACGAAGGGACGAGTGAGATCCAGCGGCTGATCGTCGGCGGCTCCCTCGTCAGACAACGGAAGGCACAGCATGCGTGAGGTCGTGATCTGCGAACCGGTCCGGACGCCCGTCGGCCGGTACGGCGGCTCGCTGAAGCCACTCAGCGCGGCAGAACTCGGGGAA
>JBAPYC010000612.1:0-3413 GCA_049284535.1 Streptosporangiaceae bacterium | reverse complement strand
TCGCCGGCGGCCCGGGACCGGACCCGGCTGCTGAGACGGCCGCGGCCGACGGCGCGCCCTGGGACAGCGCGGGCTGGGACGCCGGAGCCGCCTCCACGACCACGACGGCGAACGGTCATCACTCCGCCGGATCCGACGGCCACGGACCCTTCGGCACCGCCTACGCCGGGGATCCGTACACCGAGGCCCCGCACGCAGAGGCCTCGTACGCCGAGGACACGTACACGGAGGACACGTACACGGAGGACACCTACATCGAGCCCGTGTACACCGAGGGCGCGGACAACCCGGGAAGCATGCCCGATCCGGCCGGGAGCATCACGCCGGCGCAGGACGGCGGCTCGGTCTGGCTGCCCGAGCGCGCGCCGGAGGCGGGCGATTCCGGCGCCGCGCTGGCCCCGGGCGACGGCGACTTCGAATGGCTCAAGCCGCCTGGTGCGGGCCACGAAGGCCGCCCGGGCGAGAGCAACGTCATGTGGTCTGAGGTTGAGGAGCAGGCCACGCCGGTCCCGGCCGAGCCCGTGGCGGGCGAGCCGCGGCCGTGGCAGCAGGACAGCATCATGAAGCCGCCGCCGCGCGAGGACTTCTGGGCTACGCCGGGCCCGGCCCCATCTGACCTCCAGCCGCCGGCCGTCACCCAGGCCTCGTGGACCGCGCCGGACGAGGCCACCCCGGCCCCGCCCGCGGCGTTGCCGGTCCCGCCGCCAGCCGTGGCGGATCCGGCTCCGGCGCAGGCGCAGGTTCACCCGCAGGGCCCAGCGCACGACCAGGCCCCTGGACAGACTCAGGTCGCTGTGCCGCAGCCGCGCAAGCCAGACCGGCTCTTCTCGGTCAAGCTGATCGTGGTCATCATCATCGCCGCGCTTATCGGCAGCGCGCTGGTGCTGCTGCTCAAGTAGCTCGCTAGACCGCTTCGCTGCCGTTGGTGCCGGGTGGTTCGGCATCCGGGACGGCAGCGGACGGCTGATCGCCGGGCCCGGAAAGGCCGACGGAACCCGTCGGATCGACGAAGCTGGTCCCGGGGATGGCGGCCGCCAGCATGGCGCTGAGCGCGTCCGCCGCGCCCGGGACGGCGCCGGTGTCAGCAACCGGAGCCGCGCCGTCGCCGACCGGGGCCGGGTCCAGGGCGGGCGTACTGGCGGGCACGGCCGGGATATGGCTGGCCGGCATCACGGGAGACCCGGGACCGTCCTGGGTCAGCTGTGCGCTGTCCTGAGCCGGCCGTGCACTGTCCGGAAGCGGCCGTGGGCGCGCCTCGGCCGGGCCGGCCGCGGGAACGGCATCCCCGCCACCGAAGGCGCTGGCCACCGAGCGCAGCGCCGTGGTCACCTCGCTCGGGATAACCCAGAACGTGTTACCCGCCCCCTGCGCGAGCTGGGGCAGCGTCTGCAGGTACTGGTAGGCGAGCAGCTTGGGGTCGGGGTCGTTCTCGTGCACGGCCTGGAACACCGCGGCGATGGCCTCAGCCTGACCCTCGGCGCGCAGGATGGCGCTCTGCTTGGCACCTTCGGCGGTCAAGATGGCGCTCTGCTTCTCGCCCTCGGCGGTGAGGATCTTGGACTGCCGGAGGCCCTCGGCGGTCAGGATCGCGGCGCGCTTCTCCCGCTCGGCGCGCATCTGCTTCTCCATCGCGTCCTTGACCGACTTCGGCGGGTCGATGGCCTTGATCTCGACCCGGGTGACCCGGATGCCCCACTTGCCCGACGCGTCGTCGAGCACCCCGCGAAGCATGTTGTTGATGTGGTCACGCGAGGTCAGCGTCTTCTCCAGGTCCATGGAGCCGATCACGCTGCGCAGCATGGTCGCGGTGATCTGCTCGATTGCCCCGATGTAGTCGACGATCTCGTAGTCGGCGGCGCGCGGGTCGGTGACCTGGAAGAACAGCACCGTGTCGATCAGCACGACCAGGTTGTCCTCGGTGATCACCGGCGAGCCCTTGAACGAGACCACCTGCTCGCGCAGGTCGATCTCCTTCTTGATCCGGTCGATGCCCGGGATGATGAAGTTCATCCCGGGCTCCAGCGTCTTGCGGTACCGGCCGAACCGTTCCACGTTCCGGGCCCGGGCCTGCGGGACGATCCGGACCGACCGGACCACGGCGAGGATCACCAGCAACGCGGCGATGGCCGCGATGATGCTTTCTGCCAGGACCATAACTACCCCCTGGGATAGACGAGAGCGGTGGCGCCAACGATCTGCATGACGTCCACCTTGGTACCGACCGGGATTACCAGCGACTCGTCGTAGGCTCGCGAGGACCACTCCTCGCCGCCGATGCGGACCCGGCCGGCGTGCTCGGTCACTTCTTCCAGCACGATCGCGGAACGCCCGACCAGAGCCGCGGTTCCGCTCCGCAGCGCAGGCGGCTGCTGGATGTGCCGGACGGCAATCGGGCGGACCAAGCCGAGCCCGGCGGCGGCCGCGACGACGAACGCCGCCAGCTGAACGGCCAGATCGAGGTGGAACACGCCGACCACGGCCGCGACAACCGCGGCGACCGCGATGAGGCCGAAGGCCAGCGTCGTGGTCAGCAGCTCGGCCACGCCGAGTACAGCTGCCACAATGAGCCAGACGATCCAAGAGGACATGGCCACTCCGCGGAATGCTTCTGATACGAGAGTAACCCCGCTCGGTAGCGGCCGCATCACGGGGCACGATGAGCCGCCCGTCTCATTTGAGACATAGCGCCACCAGGAGAACGCCACGCATTTGTGTTCAATTGGTGACAATTAGCCGTCTAGGTCATACAGGGGATTTCTGTCGACCTACACTCAAGGGACAAGGGCAACTGTGCTGCGGCGCGGCTGGAGGTACGTGGTGGAACGTGGCGACAGCGGCCTCGGCCGTGACGCGTACGGTCCGCCCAGGCACGAGCGCGATCGGCGCGACTACGGCGCCGAAGGTCCCGTGGTTGCCTACCCGGCCGACGAGGCGTTCCCCGCCGAGGACGAGCCGCGGCTGGCGGACGCCGGCGACTACGCCCATCCGCCGCGCCGTCCCGGTGAGATGCCGCCTGGACCGCAGCGGTTCCGGCCGCCGGGGCCGCCGCACCCGGGCCAGCCCGATTGGTATCCGCCGGCTGGCAGTACCGGCCGCCCGCACCCCTCGCCTGCCTCTGGCGTCCCTGCCTCTGGCGGCCCGGCACCCCGCGGTGGCCCGTCCGGTCCGGGCGCGCCGTCCGGCCCCGGAGCGCCACTAGGCCCGGTCTCCTGGAGCGAAGTGCCGGACGTCGCCGGCCCGCTCCCCTACGACGGGCCGGTGACGGGCGAGGTCATCCGTCCCCCGATGCCGCACGGCGCCCCAGCCGGACCGGCGGTGCCCCACGGCGTCCCGGAGTCCGGCGCACCGAACCCCAGCGCACCGAACCCCGGCGCACCGCACGGAGTCCCCTCGCACGGCGCGCCGGCGAACGG
>JBAPYC010000611.1:0-1756 GCA_049284535.1 Streptosporangiaceae bacterium | reverse complement strand
ACCGTCAAGACCCACCTGCTGAACATCTATGCCAAGCTTGGTGTGAGCGACCGCGCGGCCGCCGTGGCCGAGGCGTTCAACCGCGGGCTGCTCACCCCGGAGAAGCCGGAGGGCTCTTAATGGACTGGATCATCGCGGCCATACTGTTTATTTTCATCATTTCCGTGCTGGTCACGCTGCGGCGCCGCGAGCGCCGCAACCCCCCGGGCGCCAACGGCCCGGGCGGGCGCTAACCGCCCCGGCCAGCGTTAACCGCCCGGGCAGCGCTAGCGGCCCCGGCCGTGAGCCGGGGCCGCTAGCGTCTTCTCAGCAGCCGTCGTAGGCTGACCAGTTCGACTCGCCGCCCGCGGCGATCGCGCTGTCAAACACCTTGTTCTGCTCCGACACGCTGGCGTTGCCGAAGTCGGCCGCCGAGCCGCCATACGCCTCCCAGGTGGACTCGCTGAACTGGTACAGGCCGTAGTGCCCGCTGGAGTTCATCACCTGCGAGTTCCCGCCCGATTCGCGGGAGATCACGCACGACTGGAACGAGCCGCTGCCGCTGTACGTCGCGGCGGTCTGCACCGGCGCGGAGTACGAGACCGGCGAGACCGCCGGGGACGACGATGACGGCGATGACGGCGATGACGGCGATGACGGCGCCGCCGCCACAGGTCCAGTGCTGCCCGGCGCGGCCGGGATCTTGGCCGGCTTGACCGGGATCTTCAGCGTCTGGCCCACCGAGATCTCGTCCGCCCAGTGGATCCGGCCCTTGTTGGCGTAGTAGATCGCCGGCCACGCGTCCTGATCGCGGTAGAAGTGCTGGGCGATCGTCGACAGCGTGTCCCCGGACTTCACCTTGTAGGTGGCTAGCAGACCTGAGGCCGCCTTCGTCTGGGCGGCCGTCTTGACCGCGGCCGGGAGGCTCGCGAACGCGGCTCCGGGGAAGCTCACCGAGTCGGTGACCACGGCGTGCGCCGAGCTCAGCTGGGGGACGATCTGGGGGGTTGTGGTTGCGGCCGACGCCGCTTGCGGCGACAAGCAAATCGCCGCGGCCACGCTTGCGAGCGCGGGAGCGGCGACGGCCGGAATGATGATACGGGCGGGTTTACGGTGGCGACCCAAAGGGTTCCTTCCCGAGTAGTTCGCACTCACGCGGAAGGCTTTGTGGGGGACCCAAACTTCTGGGCAGCCTTCGGGAGCGCCTGACTCGACGGAGCTTAACGGGTAGGAAACATCCACATGTGCCGAATTCACCAAAAACCGTCAAACGGACATTTCTTTGCTACACTGCGCCGCCCACGCCCTAAAGGCGCCTTTTTGGCACAGAAATGTGATCCAGGTCTCTTGCCAGCCAAACCTCGCCGCCAAAGGCATCCGTAGCCTCGCCCAGCAATTGCTGATCGTCGCCGGCCTCATACCGCTGCGAGAAATGCGTCAGCACGAGCAGCCGCACGCCGCATTGCGCCGCGACCATTCCGGCCTGCCGGGCGGTCATATGCCCGTAGTCGCGCGCCAGGCCGGCCTCGGAGTCGGCGAAAGTGGACTCGCACACGCACATGTCCGCGCCGTCCGCGAGCGCGAAGACCGCATCGCACAGCCGGGTGTCCATGATGAACGCAAACCGCTGGCCCGGCCGCGGCGCGCTGACCTGCTCCAGCGTCACTGTTTCCCCAGCCGTCGTGACCAGCGACCCGTCGCGCTGCAGGCGGCCCACGTCCGGGCCGGCGACGCCCAGCCGGGCCAGCCGGTCCGGCAGCATCCGCCGCCCGTCCGG
>JBAPYC010000610.1:0-12596 GCA_049284535.1 Streptosporangiaceae bacterium | reverse complement strand
GCGTGATCGTGGCCAGCACCGTGATGGCGAGATAGAAGATCCGGGGGGCAGTGTCGGGATAACTGTCGAGCTGGCGCCCCTTAATCGCGGAGAGCCAGGTTGGTCTGCTGGGGACTGCAGTCTGCGTCGCTCCTGACATGCGGTCACATCCCTTACGGAGGCGGCGGCGTCTGTGCCGAACTCGACGGTAACTCGCGGCCTGGTAACAGATCAAGAATCTAGAATCTGTTTCTGCTTCGGGACGGGAATAAATATCCGGTAACGACGAGAAGGGCTGCTTGGAATGGGGCCGCCGGGCCGGAGACCAGTCATGGAGGCAGCGCTGAATCGCGCACCAGGCGGGCCGGCGGAAAGACCGGATGCGAGGGCAGCCGACGTGAGGCGAGCAGGGGGCCCCGCGCTCTAGCGGGGGGCAGGGCTCTCTAGCGGGCGACGGTGTTCTAGCGGGCGATGGCGCTGGGCTGGCCGGGGCTGGCCGGGAACGGGCCGGTGTGGCGGCGGGGCACGGTCCGGTTGAGGCCGGATACGCTCGGGCGGGCCAGTGGCAGGCGGATCATGAACTGGCAGCCGGGTCCGGCGTTGCGCACGGCGATCTGGCCGGAGTGGGCCTCAACGATGCCGCGGGCAATGGACAATCCCAGGCCAGCGCCTTCGGTCGGGCCCGGGGTGCGGGCGGACTCACCGCGGAAGGCCACGTCGAAGACCCGCGGCAGGTCGCCGGGCGGGATCCCGCCGCAGGCGTCGGCCACGCTGACGCAGGCCATGCCGCTCTGCACCTCGGCCAGCACGTCGACGCCGCCGCCGTCGGGGGTGTGCCGGATGGCGTTGGTGACCAGGTTGCGCAGGGCTCGGCCCATCTCCGCCGCGTCCACGAACACCGGCATGCCACGGACCGCCGCCCCGGTGAGCCGGACGCCCTTGGCCCGGGCCACCGGCTCGGCGCTGGCCACCACCTCGGCGACCAGATCCTCCAGGCCGACCATGCGCTTGGACAGCCGCAGCGCGCCCGCGTGGATCCGGGAAAGCTCGAACAGGTCGTCGATCATCAGCGTCAGCCGGTCGACCTCACGATGGATCTGCGAGTGGTACTGGGCCACTTCGCGCGGTTCGGACACCACCTCGTCCTCCAGCGCCTCGGCCATGGCCCGCAGGCCGGCCAGCGGGGTGCGCAGGTCGTGACTGACCCAGGCCACCAGCTCGCGCCGGCTAGCCTCCAGGGCCCGCTCCCGGGTCCGGGCCCTGGCCAGCCGGTCATGCGCGGCGGTCAGGCCCGCGGACAGTTCTGCCAGCTCGGCCGGGAGGATCATCTGCGGGGGCACGTACGCCCCGTTCTCGCCCACCTTGTCGACCGCGTCCGACAGCGCCTTGCTGGAGGTGATGATCCGCCGTCCCACGCACATGGCCACGGCGAAGGCGGCCAGCCCGGCGATAGCCATCAGGTCGATCATCACGTCGCGATCGTCGTTGCTGGCCATCATCAGCCAGGCAATGACGCCCACCCCGAGCAGCGAGCAGAGCACCGACACCCCGACGACCAGGGCCAGCATGAGACCCACGGACTTGGCCGCGAGCAGTTTCAGCAGGCCGATCCCCACCAACGTCACGATCACGGAGAGGAGCAGGACGCGCACGGAGATTTTGGTCAGGTCAGACCACTCAATACCTGCAACAGCCAGGCTGCCATGCATCTGCATCACGCTGCTTCCGGCTCGTACCGGTACCCGACGCCCCACACCGTGACGATGCGGCGGGGCATGGTCGGGTCGGGTTCAAGTTTCTCCCGCAGTCGCCGGACGTGGACGGTGACGGTGGAGGTGTCACCGAACGTCCAGGTCCACACCTCGGTCAGCAACTGCTCCCGGGTGAAGGCCTTGCGCGGGTTGCGCATCAGGAAAACCAGCAGGTCGTACTCGCGCGAGGTCAGCTGGATCAGCTTGCCGCTGGCCCGGACCTCGTGCGCGGACAGGTCCACGGCCAGGTCGCCGTCGGTGATGGTGCCCAGGTCGGGCCCGTCGGGCAGGCCGGCACCACGGGAGCGGCGCAGCACCGAACGGACCCGCAGGGCCAGCTCACGCGGGCTGAACGGCTTGGTCACGTAGTCGTCCGCGCCGGTCTCGAAACCGACCAGGCGGTCCGTCTCGTCACCCAGGGCGGTCAGCATGACCACCGGGATGGGCCAGCGGGCCCGCAGCCGGCGGCACACCTCAAGCCCGTCCATACCGGGCAGCATGAGGTCGAGGACCACCAGATCGGGCGGCTCCTCGGCGACCAGGCGTAGCGCCTCGTATCCGTCGTGCACGCACTCGACGGTGTGACCGTCACGCACGAGGTACCGCCCGACGACGTCCGCCACAGTGGGATCGTCGTCTACGACGACGATCCGCCCGGGCGGATCAGGATTGTGTGCCAACTTTTTCCGTTCCCTGCACAGCCGTTGATGACGCCTCCACGGTAAGTGGTGAACGGCCGCTGAAGCCAGCGAACCCCTCGAAAGCGTCACGACTCCGTAAGCACAGTGACGATTGTGTGAGGTCCACCCCGATCGGCCCTGAACTGGCCACGCGTTTGCGGGACCCCGGTTAACACTGGGGCATGTTCTGCCCTGCCAGACCGGCGGGGCCCGGTCGTCGAGGGATCGGTCATCTAGGGAGGAGTCCGCGTGATCGGCGAACTCTACGAATACGCGCTGGCCGGCTGGGCCAGGCCGGAGGTCGAGCACGCCGACGGCAGCCGCAAGCCGCTGCCGGTTGACGGCTGGCTGCACGAGAGTCCCGGTGACAGATCGATTCTGGACCGCTGCCAGGGACCGACGCTGGATATCGGCTCCGGGCCGGGCCGGCTGACCGTGGCCCTCGCCGAGCGCGGCCTCCCCGCGCTGGGCATCGACATCACGCCGTATGCGGTGGACCTGGCCCGTTCCTCAGGTGCGCTGGTCATACTGCGGGACGTGTTCGACCGGGTGCCGGGAGCCGGGCGGTGGAGCACGGTGCTGCTGGCGGACGGGAACATCGGGATCGGCGGTGACCCGGCCGCATTGCTCCGGCGGGTGGCCGAACTGCTCGCGCCGCAGGGCCACGCCCTGGTGGAGCTCGAGCCGCCCGGGCGGCCACTCCGCCAGGAGCAGGTCCGGCTCTGCCACGCCGGTTCGGCCAGCGCCTGGTTCCCCTGGGCCTACGTGGGAGCGGACCATATCTCCGAAGTCGCCTATGACGCCGGGCTGGGCCAGGTCGAGCTGTGGACGGTCGATGACCGGTGGTTTGCTTCGGTCAGCGGCCAGGTAGATGCCGAACGGGCTGCGATGTCGCCATGACGGCGTCGAACAGACTCCGCGTGGCGGGCATTGCGGTGGCCCTGGCCGTCTTGTGCGGCCTGATCGTGCTGCTGGTCCGGCCCGGCCTGGACCCGGCCCGGATCCGCCCGCTGCCGCTGCTGGTGGGCGCCTGGCTCGCCTTCGCCGCCGCCGCCTGGCTGGCGCGCACGGTGACCCGGCGGGCCGCGGTCGCGCTTATCCTGCTCGGCGGCATCGCCGTCCAGCTGGCCGCGCTGTCCGCCCCGCCGCAGAGCAGCAACGACCTGTACCGGTACATCTGGGATGGCAGGGTGCAGGCCGCGGGCATCGACCCGTACCAGTACGTGCCGACGGGCCGCCAGCTCACCGGGCTGCGAGATGAGTTCCTGTTCTACCCGGGCGCCCAGTACTGCGTCTCGTCGTCCTACGTGAGCAGCCATCCGGCGGCCGAGCTGGCGCCCGGATGCACCAGGATCAACCGGCCGATCGTGCCGACCATCTACCCGCCGGTCGCCGAGGCCTGGTTCCTCGGGGTCCATTATCTGCATCCCGCCGACGACTCGAGCTTGCCCATCCAGGCGTCCACGGCGGGCGTAGCCGTGCTGACTACGCTGGTGCTGCTGGCCGGCCTAGCTCGGCTGGGCCGGGATGTCAGGCTGGCCGCAGTCTGGGCCTGGTGCCCGCTGGTGGCGCTGGAGGCCGGCAACAACGCCCACGTGGACGTGGTCGCGGTGGCCATCACCGCGGCCGCGGTGCTGCTGCTGGCCACGGCGCGCACCGTCCGCCGGACCGTCCTGGGCGGGATTCTGCTCGGCCTGGCCATCGCGACCAAGATGACACCCGCGCTGGCCGTGCCCGCGCTGCTGCGGCGCCGGCCCCTGACCGTGGCCGTCTCCGCGGCCGGCGCGTTCGCCGCCGTGTACGTGCCGCATGTGCTCGCGGTGGGCAGCAAGGTGATCGGGTTCCTGCCCGGCTACCTGCAGCAGGAGGACTACACCAGCGGCACCCGGTACGGCATCATCGGCCTGTTCGTCACCGGCTGGCTGGCCAGCGTGGTGGCCGTCTTGATCCTGGCTGCGGTGGCCGTGGCCGTACTGCAGTTCGGCGACCCGGGCCGGCCGTGGCAAGGCGGCGTGGTCATGACCGGGGCCGCGCTGGCCGTCACCACGCCGCACTACCAGTGGTACGCACTTCTGCTGGTCATGCTGGTGGCGCTGGACGGCCGGGTCGAGTGGCTGGCGTTCGCGGCGGCCGGCTACTACGCGGCCGAGGCGGACATGGGCCGGTTCACGCCCCCGTGGAAGCTGGTGGACGCCATCGCATACGGCATCGCACTGCTGGTGGTGGCGGCGGCCACGCTGGTGAGGTACCGGCTGGCTCTGCGCGATCTGATCCGGCGAGACGTCCCGGCGACGGCCGACCGCGCTACAGCAATCGGCGCTGTGGAAGTCGGCGTTATGGAAGCCGGCGCTGTGGAGGTCGGCGCTGTGGAAGCCGGCGCTGTGGCTGCGGGAGGCGAGACAGTGCGGCCGGCCGCGCTGGACGCCGCTGACGAGGTCCGGGTTTAGAAGCTCCTTACCGGTTTGTTACCCCTGCGGTGAACACCGGACGATAACGGCGGTCAGAGCCGTGAATAGGGATATGACTTACCACCCGTCGCAGCAGGGGCGGCTGCCTAACCAGGGACGCTGGCCCGCGGCAACCCCGGCCGGGGGCTGGCCCGCGGCCGGTCCCTCCCCGGACGGGGAGGCCGGGCCCGGTCGGCACCGCACAGCCTGGGAAAACAACGCACCCTGGGAAGACAGCGCAGTCTGGGGGGACAGCGCGAACCGGGTCCAGGCCGCTCCCGTGGAGTACGCCTACCAGGGACTCACGGATCAGCCAGGATCCGCGCACCAGGGCTACGCAGATCGTGGCTACGCGGGTGGGGGTTACGCGGATCGCGGCTACGCGGGCGAGGGTTACGCGGATCACGCCTACGCAGGCGAGAGTTACGCGGCCCCCGGCGGAAATGCGGGCGGGACGTATGCGGATACGGCTTGGCCCGCAGAGCCGAGCGCATATACGGGGCCGAGCGCATATACGGGGCCGAGCGCATACGCGGGGCCGAGCGCATACGCGGAGCCGAGGTATGCGGACCTGGACGGGTACGGCAGCCCGGCGGGCTACGCGGGGGCAGCCGGTTACGCGGGCCACAATTCTGCGGAGCAGGCCGGATACGCGGGCCAAACCGGATACGCGGGCCATCCGACATACGCGGAGCCGGGTTATCCGGCACAGGATTACGCCGAGCCAGAGTATCCCGGGCGGGAAGAGTACCGCGGGGACGCTGACTGGGGCACGGGCTGGGACGGATACGTCTACCGCGACCCAGGAGGCGACTTCCAGGGCGACGACTTTGAGGGCACTGCGGGCAGACGGATGCCGAGGCCGACCCGGGAGCAGCGGGTGGACGCAGGGCTGGCCGCGCCAGACGCCGGGGTGGTCCCGGGACGCTGGCAGGCGGACCGGGAACGCAGGCGTGAGGCGGCGCGGCGGGGCCGGCTAGTTGGCGCGGTGACCGGGCTACTGGCGATCGGCGTGCTGACCGGCGTGTCCTCGCTGGCCGCGGTGTTCGCCGGGCCACAGGCCTCGCCAGCCGCTGTGCTGGGCGACCTGGTGGCGGCTCGGGTGCCGCTGCCGGTACGGGATCTGGGCTGGGTAGTTCTGCTCGCCATCGTCGTCGTGCTGGCCATCTGGATCGGGATGGTGAGCCGCCGCTCGGCCGCGGCCGGGGTGGCCGGGCTGGCAGGCCTCACCCTGCTGGCGGCGTTCGCGGTCATTACCCGGCCACAGGCGAACGTGAGCGACGTGCTGCCCACGGTGGCCGGCGGCCTGGTCGCGATCGTGGACCTGCTGTGGCTAGTGCGCGCCGCTGCGCCGACTGCACTGGCTGCACCAGGGACCGTGCCCAGGCGGGGCGGACGGCGGAGGGCCCGATGAGCGGGCAAGTGGACCGGCGCAGGTTCCTGACCGCGGCAGGCGTGACCGCGGTGACTGCGGCCGCGGCTGGGGTCGGCGGCGAACTGCTGCTGGGCAAGCGGTTCCGGCACACGGCCACGATGCCGCAGATGGCCGCGCCGTCCCCCTCGGGACCAGCGCCCACGCTGACCATCGAGAAGATGAAGCCGTTGCCGGCCGATGAGACGCTGAACATCCCCGGGCTGTCCCCGTTCTTCACCCCGAACCAGCAGTTCTACCGGGTCGACACGACCCTGGTCGTGCCGCAACTGGCGGCGTCGAGCTGGCAGCTGCGCATCCACGGCATGGTGGACCGGCCGCTGACGCTGACCTATGACCAGCTGATACAGCAGCCCATGATGGAAAGAGACATCACGCTGGCCTGCGTCTCGGAGGCGGTGGGCGGCAGCTACATCGGCAACGCTCGCTGGCAGGGCGTGCGGCTGGCCGATATCTTGCGCAAGGCCGGGGTACAGGCCGGAGCCGACCAGATCGTCATGCGCGACGCCAAGGGGATGACAATCGGGGTGGCCACCGACCCGCTGCTGGACGGCCGGGACGCGATGCTGGCCGTGGGCATGAACGGCCAGGTGCTGCCGGCTGAGCACGGCTTCCCAGTCCGGGTCGTGGTGCCGGGGCTGTATGGCTACGTGTCCGCCACCAAGTGGGTGGTGGACATGGAGCTGACCACGTTCGGGGCGTTCGACGCCTACTGGGTCAAGCAGGGCTGGTCCCAGCAGGCGCCGATCAAGACCGAGTCGCGGATCGATGTGCCCAAGGCCAGCGGCCGCATGAACCCGGGCCAGATCACCATTGCCGGGGTGGCCTGGGCCCAGCATCGCGGTATCGAGGGCGTTGAGGTATCGGTGGATGGCGTCTGGTACGAGGCCAGGCTGCCGGCCCAGGACACCATCGACACCTGGCGGCAGTGGTACTACGTCTGGGAGGCCACGCCCGGGACGCACGTGCTGCAGGTACGGGCCACCGATAAGAGCGGGCAGACGCAGACCGCGGCGGTACACAAGACCGAACCCAATGGGGCGACCGGGTACCACACCGTCCGGGTCACTATCAGCTGAGCCAGCCGCTGGTGCGCACCCGCTTTGCGCACCAGCGGCTATTAACCAGCAGCTATTAGCCCAGCAGCAATTAACTGAGCGCGGCGAGCAGGTCGTCGAGAGCGTCGAGGTTGTGGGCGCTGACGATGGCGTTGCAGTAGGGCCAGGCGGCGGCCATGCCGCCCACCTCGGGGCGGTAACGCGGGGACTGGGTGCGGGGGTTGGCCCACACGATCCGGTAGGCCACCCGGGATAGCCGGGCCATCTGAGCCCCGAGCAGGTCGGGATCACCGGTTTCCCAGCCGTCGGAGATGATCAGCACGATCGCGCCGCGGGCCATGCCGCGGCTGCCGTAGCGGTCGTTGAACTCCTTGAGCGCGGCGCCGATCCTGGTCCCGCCGGACCAGTCCGGGGCGGCTTCTCCGGCCTTGGCGAGCATGGTGGCGGGGCTGGCTGCCGCCAGTGCGGGGGTGAGCCGGGTCAGCCGGGTGGCGAAGCTGAACAGCTCGGGCCGCGCCTGGGCACCGCGTGCCTGCGGGTGGGCTGCCTGGGATTGGGCGCCGTAGAGCACGTACATGAGCATGAGCAGGGCCCGGGCGTAGGGTTCCATGGAGCCGGAGATGTCGCACAGCACGACCAGGCGGCGTGGCCGCATGACCCGGGCCTGGTGGGACAGCCGGATCACCTCACCGCCGGAACGGCGGGCCTGCCGCATGGTCCGGCGCAGGTCGGGGCGTTTTCCCTGCCGGGGGCCCCGGAACCGGCGGGTGCGCCGCGGCGGGATCGCCAGGGACAGCTCACCCATGAGCGTCACGAGCTGGCGGAGTTCGGCCGGGGACAGCTCGGTGAAGTCGCGGCTGCGCAGCCGCTCGGTGGCTGAGGCCTCCCGCCGCAGGGCCGGGGCTTCGGGCAGGTCAGCGCCGTCGTCCTCCCCGGATGGCGGGCCAGCCTCCACCATCGATATCTCCGGCGTCAGCCCGCCGGGATCCCCGGCGGCAGGCGGGCTGCCCGGCGGGGTGCCGCCGGGATCCTGGCGCGGGAAGGCCGGCCGGACCGGCGGGAGCTGGTTCGGCAATGGCGACGGGCCACCGAAGATGGCCGCGAAGACCCGCTCGAAGATGGGTACCTGGGCCGGGTCGGACACCATGGTGGCCAGGGCGCAGGCACGCAGCTCGGCCAGGGATGAGGCGTTCATCACCGTCACGGCCCGGGCCAGCCGCTCGCAGCGGTCGGGCCCGACTGGCAGGCCCGCATCGTGCAAGGCCACCCCGAACCCGGCCGCCATGGCGGCCACCTGTGGCGGGAGGGCGTCTGGTGGCACGGCGTCTGGCGGGAACAGTGTCTCAGTCAAGGATGCCGACCACTGGGGCCAGCCCGGCCTGGCGCACCGCTTCCTCATCCTCGGGGTACTTCAGGACCGTGCTCAGCGTCTGGTCAGCCACCGGCACGGCCAGCTCCGCCTCGCCGAACACGCTGACCGCAAAGGCCCAGGCGATGGCCTCGGAGATACCCGGCGGCTTGGTCAGGTCCAGGGCCCGCAGCCGCCCGACCGCGGCCGCGACCTGCCCAGCCAGCCGCGCCCCCGAGGCCGGCACCCGCCGCCGGATGATCTCACTGACCCGGGCGGCGTCCGGATAAGCGATCCAGTGATACAGGCAGCGCCGCTTCAGCGCATCATGCAGATCCCGGGTCCGGTTCGAGGTCAGCACGGTAACCGGCGGGAGCACCGCCTTCTGGGTCCCCAGCTCCGGAATGGTCACCGCCGACTCGGCCAGCAGCTCAAACAAGAACGCCTCGAACTCATCATCCGCCCGGTCCACCTCATCAATCAGCAGCACGGCCGGCCGCGGACCCGGATGCAGCAACGCAGTCAGCAGCGGCCGCGACAGCAGGTACCCCGCCGAGAACAGATCCTCATCCCCGATCCGCTCACCCGCCGCCTCAGCCAGCCGGATGGCCAGCAGCTGCCGCGGGTAATTCCACTCATACAGCGCCTCAGACGCGGTAATCCCCTCATAACACTGCAACCGGACCAGCGGCGTATCCAGCGCGGCCGCCAGCGCCTTGGCCGCCTCAGTCTTCCCCACCCCCGGCTCACCCTCCAGCAAGATCGGCTGCCCCATCCGGACCGCCAGGAACAACGCCGCCGACAACTGCCCCCCGGCCAGGTAACCCACACCGCCCAGCGCGTCCGTCAACATCCCGACCTCACGAAACCGGGCATCCAGATCATCAATCACAAAGCCCGAGTTTAACCTCAGCCGATGGCGAGGTCCGTGCGGAAGGCGCGTCCCTGGATGTGGCCAGGTCCATGTCCACGCGCGGACGCAGGCCCGGAGAGGTCAGCGGCCGCCGATGTCCTCGCTCCAGACCTGGGGGTAGCGCTGCTGGAACTCGCGCATGGCGGCAACGCAGTCGGGGTCTTCCAGCAGGACGACCTCCACGTCGCGTCCGGCCAGGAAGTTGAGGTCGCCGGTGAAGGTCTGGGCCTCGCCCACCACGACCCGCGGGATCTGGAAGAGCAGGATGGCCCCGGAACACATCTGGCAGGGCGACAGCGTGGTGTACATGGTGGTGCCGGCGTAGGAGGGGCGCCGGCCGGCGTTGCGCAGGCAGGAGATCTCGCCGTGCGCCACCGGGTCACCCTGCTGCACGCGCTCGTTGTGCCCGGCCGCCACGACCTGGCCCGCTTCGGCCAGCACCGCCCCGACCGGCACCCCGCCGGCCTCCAGGCTCTCCCGGGCCTGGACCAGGGCCAGAGCCATCATGTCGCGGTCGATCTGGCTGGCTTGCCCGTATCCCATGGCGGCTAACGCTACCGGACCGCGCCCCGGCTCTTCGCGGGCCCGGGCTCTGCGAGCAGGCGCCAGACCACGCCGATGCCGGTGCCGGCCAGCGCCGGCGGGTCGATGGGCCGCCGGCCGGCCTCGGTGAAGCCGAGCTTGCGCGGGATGCCACCGCTGGCCACGTTCAGCTCATCGTGCACGATCTCGACCCGGTCCACTCCCGGCAGCCGGAACGCCTGCGCCACCAGGGCCGCCGCGGCCGCGGTAGCCAGGCCGCGGCGGGTGCGATCCTGCCGGACCCAGTAGCCGATCTCCAGGCCGCCCGGCCCGATCCGTGCCATCAGGCCGATGCCACCCGCCAGCGCGCCCTCGGCCATGATCTTGTAGTTGTAGGCGGTGCCAGCGGCCCAGTCGCGCTGGGCCTGGGCCAGGAATCCGGCCTCAGCCTCGGGGTCGAGGTTTTCGGCCCAGGGCAGCCAGGGACGCAAGTGTTCCGCCGAGGCGTTAGTGACCTGGAGCAGGGCGTCGAGGTCCTCCGGCCGGTACCGGTGCAGGATGACCGGGCCGTGCTCGATGACCTCATCCGGGCGGGTTTGCATGACCGTATGCCCCCGTTCAGGCCGCCGTTATTAAAGGTCTTGGCCAGTCGTAGCGCAATTCCTCCCCGACCCGCAGCCGGGCCCAGCGGGCCGCCTCAACCTGCAGCTTCCGCGCGGCCATGGCGATAGCGGCCGGGTCCACCTGCTGAGGCGGCGGCAGTCCGGCCAGCTTGGCCCGGGCCAGCTGACGGATCCCGTCCGCGGTCAGGTCGTCCAGGGCCGCGACGCTGGATACCAGGTCGGCCAGCAGCCGGGCGCGTGGGCTGCCCGCGGCCGTCCCGGCCGCGATGCCACCCCAGATGCCGTCCGGAATCCGCAGTTCCCGCTCCACCACCAGCTGCGTGATGTCCGGCGGCAAGCCCGGCCCGGCCATCCCGGTGTCGCGCCGGCACACCACCCCGTCGTCGCGTTCCACCAGCGCATAGGCGCGCTGGTGGTCCGGCAGCCGGGGGAACCTCACGCGCATACCCCAACTATGCGGACCGCCCGGACGGGGCGCCTAATGGTTTTCGCGACGGCGGCCCCCATGACGTAGTGTGGCCGATCGTGGCAGGACGCGGGACAACGGCGACGCTGGCGCTCGAACGCGCCGCGATCTCCTTCACGATGCACGAGTACACCCACGATCCGCGGGCCGACTCCTATGGGCGCGAGGCGAGCGGGGCCCTGGGGGTGCCGGCCGACCGGGTGTTCAAGACGCTGGTAGCCGAGGTGGACGGCCGGCTGGTGGTCGGGGTGGTTCCGGTGGACGGGCAACTGGACCTCAAGGCGCTGGCCTCAGCGGCGGGGGGCAAGAAGGCGGCCATGGCCGCACCGGCCGCGGCCGAACGGGCCACGGGCTACGTGACCGGCGGGATCTCTCCGGTCGGCCAGCGCAAGCGGCTGCCGGTGGTGCTGGATGCCTCCGCGTTGGGTTTCGCCACCGTGTTCTGCAGCGGCGGGCGGCGCGGGCTGGAGATCGAGCTGACCCCGGCCGACCTGGCCAAGGCGACGGACGCGGTCGTAGCCAGCATCGGGCGGGTCTGAGGGCGCACGCCCGTAACTGGACGCCACACCCGTCACCCTCGTGACAATCGACGGGCTTTGCCGGCAGTTTCTGGAGTTATAGCGGCCAGCGGAGGATCATCCGGCCGTGTACGGAGCCGGAAGCTCGAGCTGGAACTGTCTCGCGAGTTCAGCCATGTCGGAGCGATCCTGGCCGTCGGGTTCGTATCCCAAGTGGGATGCAACCTGACATTCAACCGTGCAGCAGCGGACGGGAAGGCCATCGATGCTGCCGGTCGCCGGAGGCGGGTAATGCCATCGCGTGATGCCATCAAGCTGGATCTGGTCGCCGCCTCCATCGGCAGCCGGCTCAACGGGATGGAGATCGATGCCCCTTCCATCCGGGTGACGGAACGCCAGGGCGGTGGGTAGCCAGTCTCGTTCCACCAGAAACCCACCGGCCTCGAAGACCCTGCGGCATGTGGTGATGGTGTCCGCACGTACAACCAGGTCAAGATCGTCGTGCTGCCTTGTCTGGCGCCCCAGCAGCGCGTCGATTCCCCAGCCCCCGTCGATCCAGGCTTCCACCCCTGCGGCCTTAAGCTCGCCGAGCACGGCTAGCACCTGGTCGCTCGACATCATCGGATCATGATCTCAGACACAGTGCGCAGGAGCGCGCAATGCCGGGTCCGGGAAGCCCGGGGGTTACGTCGGCCGGAGCCTGCCGGCAAGCCGGCCCTCCTGAAAGTGCGTCAGAGCCCGGTGACCGCGAAGGCTGGCACCAGCACGGACGCGGCGGCGATCGCGAGGACGAGCGCGGCCAGCGCCATTCCGTAACCGAATCGCCGGCCGCGGGGTGGCGGGTCAGCCAGCCGCCGCA
>JBAPYC010000609.1:0-2850 GCA_049284535.1 Streptosporangiaceae bacterium | reverse complement strand
ATCCGGCCTTGAGCGACGCGGCTGCTGACCCCGGCATTAAGCTCGTCGGGCTCGACCACCTCTACGGATGACCGCGGCCTGAGGTACCCTCGGGACCAGGAGTCATCTCGGCTGGCGGGCTGGTCCTCCCCGGGGTAGTGCGGTTCTGAAGGCTGGATACACTGCGACCTTTGCGTGGCCTTCATGTGATCTTCACCATGCACAATTGCACTCAGGCGCCCGTAGCTCAGTCGGATAGAGCAGCTGCCTTCTAAGCAGCGGGTCGCGGGTTCGAATCCTGCCGGGCGCGCCAGCCAGGTCAGAGCGCTACGTGAATCTCGGCAAGTGTGGCGGGGAGCCAATAGGGGAGCCAATCGAGTTACAGTTGCCTGCTGACGGTGGTTTCTGGCAAAGACCGAGGTTCGGGAGAAGCTTCGCGAGCTGCATTCGCAGGTCGAGAGCGGGGTACGGCCGCGGCGGCATTACACGGTGAACGACGCGCTGGATGACTTTCTCGAAAACGGGCTGGACGGGCTGGCGCCTGCGACCGTGAAGGTCTACCGGAACACGATCGCGAAGGCGCTTCGGGAGGAGCTGGGCACGGTCAAGCTGACTGCTCTGACCGCGGGAATGGTGCAGAAGGCGCTGGCCTCCATCGCGTCGGGGCGGTCGACGCGGACGCTGCAGATGGCGCAGAACGTGCTGGTGCGGGCGATCCGGCACGCCGAACGGGACGACCTGGTGGGCCGGAACGTCGCGGCGCTGGTCAAGCCGCCGAAGGGGCAGCTGGGCGGGCGGCCGTCGAAGTCGCTGACGCTGGAGCAGGCGGTGGCGTTGATGACGGCGGCCCGGGGGACGCGGCTGGAGGCGTACATCGTCTTGTCGCTGCTGTCGGGGTTGCGGACGGAAGAGGCGCGGGCGCTGCGGTGGGATCACGTGGTGGCCTGGGTCGGCGGGCAGTGGGTTCCGGTCGCTGAGGCTGGGTTCGATCACGAGCAGCTAGCGGTGTTCGTGTGGCGGGCTGAGCGGGCCGGGGGTGACACCAAGACGCCCGAGTCGCGGCGAACGCTGGCGTTGCCACGTAAGTGCGTGGAGGCGTTGCGAGAGCACCGGGTGCGGCAGGCGGAGGACCGGCTCATGGCTGGGCCGTTGTGGCAGGATCACGGGCTGGTGTTCGCGTCGGCGGTGGGGACGGCGATGGATGATCACAATGTGCGGCGGATGTTCCGGGTGATCACTGAGGAGGCCGGGCTGGGTACCGGGTGGGTGCCGAGGGAGATGCGGCATACGTTCGTGTCGCTGCTTTCGGCTCGGGGTGTTCCGGTGGAGGCGATCGCGCTGCTGGCCGGGCATAACCAGACCTCGACGACGGAGGTCGTGTACCGGCATCAGATCGTGCCGGCCTTGACGCGGGGCGCCGAGGTCATGGACCAGATCTTCGGGTAGCGGGATGGCCAGGACACGGGCATTTCGAGACGAGCCGCCGCCGGGACCGGCTGAGCTGGTATTCCGGGGTGTTCTCGGTGATACCGGGCTTGACCCGGCCGACTTGCGGGAAGCTGCTGCTCAACCACGACCTCTACGGCTTTTACGGGGTTTCGGTCTGGGTCGCTGACCTCGCTTTTCCGCGTGAGCTGCTGGAATCGACCAAGCTGGTCAAGTTCGAGCGCTACGCCGAGTTCACCGTGGCTGGTCTGGCCGAGGGCCGGCTTCAGCTGTGGGCTACCGGACAGCGGCCGCATTACGATGTGGTGTACGAAGGCAATGACCTGGAAAGCCTGGTCGCGCGGCTAGCTGCCGCGCCGCACCGGATCGTGGACAACCCCAGCGTCGACCGGGAGGAGCACTGAGATGATCTACATCGATCTTCCGGCTGACCTGAACCTGGAAGACGACGAGGGCCGTAACATCGCCCGGCTGGGCGATGCGGTCACCGCTGACACCGTCACACCGGGCGCGGTGCTGGTGGCTGGCGCCGCGCGCGCGTGGTCGTGGGCCGTCGTGGAGGATGTGGACAGCGGGTTCGTCTACTTCCGGCAAATCAGCGCCCAGGACGCCGCGCGGCGAGGTCCTCTGGTCAAGCCACTCCCGCAGTCAGCGTGACCAGCCGACGGGCGACCGGCATCGGAGCTTGTCAGGGCTGGTGCCGTGCCCGGAACGAAGACGGAAGCCAGGCTGATCAGACCGGGAGGGTCGAGTCGTGAGCCAGTATGCGATCGTGATCGAGGGCGACGGCTCCGCCAATTACAGCGCCTACGCCCTGACCTCGCTGGCGTGGCCGCGACCGGCGACACGCTGGAGGAGTGCGAAGCCGCGATGCGGGAGGCCATCGAGTTCCACACCGAGGCCTGCGGCTAGCTGACGAGTAGGTACCACCGGCCACAAGCCACGTCGCAGTCGTTCCGGTTGCCGCGTAATACGACCCGTGAGTCACCATCGTGGCCGGGAGGAAGCGGCTGGCCGTGCAGGGAGCCGCCGGTTTTCGCAGCATCACCGGACCGCGGGAAGTTGCCGAGCAGGGGAAGATCATTTCCGACCTGGGCGGGGCACAGCCGGAGCTGGCCTACCGTCATCAGTTCCTTCCTGGCTTGACGGATCTCGTCGAAGTCAGGGACTAGATCTTCGGCCAGTGGATCTGGTCCAAGCGCGTGACAGGCATAACTGACGAACTGGAAAGCCCCTCTTGACGCACTGTCGTGCCGAATTGAGGGCACGGAGTAGCCGGATGCTTATGCGCTGGTCAGCATCCTTATTCGTAACCAGTCCCCTGCAACGCTTCAGCAGGCGTGCGGTGCACGGCGGGGGCTTGTCGGTCTGGCAGCGCATGGTACCTTGTGATACATGGAACCTGGCCGAGCACGTAACGCGGTA
>JBAPYC010000608.1:0-20876 GCA_049284535.1 Streptosporangiaceae bacterium | reverse complement strand
AGACCGCGTACCAGTGGGTCCGCCAGGGAGCGCTGCCGGCCCGCAAGACCGGGCGGGGCTATGAGGTGAGCGAGCACGACGTCGGGGCACTGGCCGCGCGCCGGGCCTCGGGGACGGCGCCGCGCGCGGAGATCCGGGTGCGCGACTGGACCGTCCAGGCCGAGCGGCTGCACGCCGCGATCATCGCCGGCGACGAGACCGCGGCGCGGCATATGGTCGCCCGGCTGGCCCGCGGGGTGTCAGTGCTCGATTTGTGCGAGCGGGTAATCACGCCCGCGCTGTTCCAGGTCGGCGAGGGGTGGGCCCGGGGCGAGGTGCCGGTCGCGGTGGAGCACCGGGCCGCGGCCATCTGCGAGCGGCTCATCGCCGTCCGAGCGCACCAGCCGCAGGGCCGGCCCCGCGGGGTCGCGGTGGTATCCCCGCCGCCCGGCGAGCGCCACAGCCTGCCCTCCCTGATGGGGGCGGCGTGCCTGCGGGAGGACCGCTGGCTGGTCCATCATCTGGCCACTGACCTGCCCGCGGCCGAGGTGGCCGGGCTGGTCCGGATGACCGGCGCCAGCCTGGTGGTGCTGTCCGCCGCGACCACCGAATCGGCTCGGGTGGCCCTGCAGGCGGCGGAGGAGATCACCCAGAGCGTGCCTGGCGTGCACGTGCTGAACGGCGGGCCCGGCGAGACACTCAGCCGGCTCCTGCCGCTGGCCCGGGCCACCCTGAGTTCACCCTCGGAGTCGCCCGTGGCGGTCAGCGCAGATTTACCCGCCGCGCGAACGCGGAGATCTGCTCGCGCTGCTCGGCCGCGGACCCCGCTGGCGACGGCACCACCAGCCGGGTGACCCCCTGGCCGGTGTAGTGCTCGACGTCGCCCTGGCCCATGTCCAGCGTGCCGAACCTGGTGTACTCCAGGCCCGCGTCGTCCCGGCCCGCGGCCCGTGCCGTTTCCCGCATCAGATCGATCTGGGCGGCCCGCTGCGCCCCGGTGAGCCGGCCACCCGGGAAGTAGCCGTCGCCGCGCAGGCCGGCCCGGCGGGCGGCGGCCCGGCTGGAGCCCCCGACGTGGATGGGCAGCGTGCCCGGGTGCAGCGGCTTGGGGTAGCTGCAGATGTCCGGGAAGGAGAAGAACTCGCCGTCGAAGCTGACCCCGTTCTCGTCCCCGGACCACAGCAGGCGCAGCACGTCGATGGCCTCGTCGGCCCGGCGGCCGCGGGTAGCGAAGTCGATGCCGGCCGCGGCCGCTTCCCCCGGCAGCGAGCCCACGCCCACGGTCAGCAGCCGCATCCGGCCCCGGGACAGCACGTCGATCGTGGCCAGCCGCTTGGCCAGGACGACGGGATGGTGATACGGCAGCAGCAGGACGCCCGTGCCGAGCAGGATCCGGCTGGTCGCCGCGGCCACGAAGCTCAGGCATTCGAGCGGGTCGGCGATCGGGATCTCCGGCGGGATCGCCGGCACGTTCGCGGCCAGGGTCGCGCCCGGATACAGCGCGATGTGCTCGGGCAGGTAGAACGACTCGAAGCCGCAGTCCTCGGCGTACCGGGCCACCGCGACCAGCTGGTCCGGGTCAGTGCCGAGGAAAGCCGTGTTGTACAGGAGGGCGAACTTCACGTCCGGGTCATCGTCCGGGACGCGCGCGGTATTCCGCGTTCCCCGGCATCGTTCCCCGGCATCGTTCCCTAGCATCGGCGTATGGCGGAGCGGCTGATCTCGGCGCTGGCGTGGTATGGCCCGAAGACGGGGGCCTTGCGCGACCTGCTGGTCCGGGTGCAGGACCTGATCGCGGGGCAGGTCGGGGCGGCGTTCCGGCCGTACACGCTGGAGCAGGTGCACGCCACGCTGATCGCGCTGGATGGCGTGGCCGATCCGGAGTCCGGGGTCGTGGTGAACGAGGCGTTCTGGCTGAACCTGGGCGTGCGGGCGGAAATGGACCTGCCGCAGGTGATGTCGGTGCTGGAGCAGCGCTTCCGGGTGCCGCTGACGGTGCGGTTCGGCGGGTTCGGCGCTGGGGCGCCGGTGCCGTTCCTGAGCCGGGGCCAGCACCTGTCCGAGCGGTCATTCTCGGTCCAGGGCAATGCATTCGTGCTGATGGGGTGGCCGGCGGTGTCGCTGTCGGGTCCCGGGCCGGCGGTGCCGGCACGGCCGCTTGACGAGCTGCGGCGGGAGGTGAACGCGGCGGGGGTCCTGCACCGGTACCACTTCGGGTACGAGGACGTGGACAACGACCTGCACATGGTCGTGGGGCACACCGATGGCGACGCGGACCCGGCCGGGACGCGGGCCGCAGCAGCGGCGGTGCGGACCTGGCTGGCGGACAACCCGGCGGAGGCAGCGATCGCGCTGGACGACGTCACCGTGGTGGCGTCGGACTCGCGCACGATGGCGCCGCCGCTGTACGTGAGCGCGATCCCCGCCGATGAGGCGGTGTTGCTGGGGCTGATGCGGTCAGCGCCGGGTGCGGGGCGTTAGCAGAGAGGCTCCTGGTGACGCCTGCCCGTGGCTTGCGTCCGGTGCAGACGGGGTGGAAGGTCGATATCCCATTCGTTACTAGGCGGGCGAGCCAGCTGTCCGGGGATAGCGCCCGATCTTGCGGTGCCAGCTAGATCGATCAAAGTAGTTTGATGTATTTTGCTGCTGTGGCGACGGCACCGGCCGACATCCCGCCCGGGTTCCTGCGGTTGGCGGGACACCCCGTGCGCTGGCGGCTGCTGACCGAGCTGGCCCGCAGCGACCGGCAGGTACGCGAGCTGCGGGACCTTTCCGGCTGTCCGCAGAATCTGGTCTCCTACCATCTGAGCCGGCTCAGGGCGGGCGGCCTGGTATCGATGCGGCGCAGTTCGGCCGACCACCGCGACGCCTACTACCGGGCCGAACTAACGCGCTGCGCCGAGCTGCTGAATGAGGCGGGCCGGGCTCTGCACCCCGGGCTCGGACTGGTCTCGGCGCCGACCCGGCCGGTCCAGAGCGGAATCCGGCCCCAGGTCCTATTCCTGTGCACAGGAAACAGCGGCCGGTCGCAGATGGCGGAGGCGCTGATGCGCCAGCTGAGCGATGGCGCCGTCGAGGCGGCCAGCGGGGGCAGTCGGCCGAAGGTGCTGAGCCCGGACGCGGTGGCGGTGATGCACGAGTACGGGATCGACATCAGCGAGCAGCGGCCCAAGCACCTGGACACATTCGCCGGACAGCGTTTCGGCTACGTGATCAGCCTGTGCGACCGGGTCCGGGAGGTCTGCCCGGAGTTCCCCGGGGTCCCTGAGGCGATCCACTGGAGCATGGCCGACCCGGGCGCGGAAACAGACGGCGCCAAGAGGTACCTGGCCTTCCAGCGGACTGCGGACGAGCTACGCGTCAGGATCGAGTTCCTGCTGGCCCGGATCGCCGGGCAGGCGGGATGATCCCGGCCGACCGGCCCGCGGAGGTCCCGCCCGGACACCAGACGGGGCTCGGAACCGTGCTGCGCGAGTGGGGGCGGATTGGCTGCATCGGGTTCGGCGGGCCCCCGGCGCACATCGCCCTGCTGCGCCAGCTGTGCGTGGACCGGCGGCGATGGCTGGACGCGCAGGAGTTCGAGGACGCCATCGGGGCCTGCAACCTGCTGCCCGGACCCGCCTCGACGGAGCTAGCCATCTTCTGCGCCTGGCGGGTACGCGGCCGGCCGGGCGCGATCGCGGGCGGCCTGGCCTTCATCGTGCCGGGGCTCATTTGCATCCTGGCCCTGTCCGCGCTGTTCCTGGTAGGTACGCCGCCGGTGTGGGTCAGAGGTCTTGGTGCGGGCGCGGGGTCGGCGGTGGCCGCGGTCGCGGTCCAGGCCGGCTGGTCGCTGGTGGTCCCGAGCTGGGACCGTGCGCGGGCCGCGGGGACCTACCGGCGCCTGCGCTGGACCCTCTACTTGCTGGCTGGCGCGGTGGCGGCCGCCACCATCGGGCCCTGGCTGGTGCTGGTCCTGCTGGGTTGCGGAGCGACCGAGCTGGCCGTCGGCCAGGCCCGTTCCGGAGACAAGAGCGGCCTGGGGACGGCGCGGGTGCCGGGCGTAGCTGGCCTGGCCGGGCTGGCAAAGACGGCAGCGCTGGCAAAGACAGCTGCGCTGGCCGCAGGGGCTGGAGGGCTCGCGGCGGTGGCGTGGGTAGCATTCAAGGTCGGAGCGCTGTCGTTCGGCGGCGGGTTCGTCATCATCCCGCTGATGCGGGCTGACGCGGTGGGACGCCACTGGATGACCAGCACCCAGTTCCTGAACGCGGTGGCGCTCGGCCAGATCACCCCAGGTCCGGTGGTGCAGACCGTGTCCGCTGTCGGCTACGCGGCCGGAGGCCTGGCCGGCGGTCTGCTCGCGGCTCTGGTCGCGTTCTCGCCGTCGTTTGCCTTTGTGCTCGGCGGGGCGCGGTACTTCAGCTCGCTACGCGCCGACCGGCGAGCCCAGTGGTTCCTGGATGGGGCCGGCCCGGCGGCGATCGGGGCCATTGGCGGCTCGGCCGTGCTGCTGGCCGCGGTGCTGCGCCAGCCCTGGCAGTACGCGGTGCTGGCCGGCGCGCTGGTGCTGCTGCTCGGACTGCGCCGCGGGGTGGTGCTCACCTTGCTCGCCGCGGCCGCGACCGGGCTCGCCGTGGCGCTGGCGGGTGGACCGCTACCAGGCTGAGCAGGGCGGTGTTTTCCCAGGACAATCGGTGGTAGATGAGAGCTATGGCTGATTCAGATACCCACGAGACCGAAGCCGAACTGCGAATTTCCCGGGTCAAGGCGCTCAAGGAACAGGACCTGATGGCGGCGGTGACCTATCTGCTGGCCAAGTACCCGGACACCTTCCCGGGCATGCTGGACGATGCGCTCAGCTCGGTCAGTCCCCACAATCAGAGCTAGCCCAGGTCAACGCGCGGGCGGCTGCCTCGGCGTGGGCGGCCGGGTCGACGCGCGGGCGGCCGGGTCAACGCTAGACGTGCTGCATCCATAGGTTCGTCTCGACGTAGGTCCCGCGGTCCTGTGCCCGGTCGATGGCGACGAGGTCGAGCGCGTCCGGGACGACGTACTGGGCCGTCTCGGGGAAGGCCATGGCGGCCCAGGCTTCCCATTCGGCCACGGTGCCGGTGATGGTCATGGATCGCTGGGCAGTGGCGAGGATGCTGGCTCCGAGCCGCTGGTGCGTCCGGATCCACGGATCAATGTGGAGACCGTCATCTCGCGTCCAGCGCGCGAAGTTTTCCATCGGCGTCAGCGGATACCGGCTCTTGAGCGCCGGCCTGACCGGTGCGATAACGCGCTTCAGCCCCGCGGCGGTCGCCCGGTCACGGAGCACAGAAAGAGCCTTGCCGGCCAGTCCGGTCCCCTGCCGGTCAGCCTTGACCGCAGCCGCCATGATGGCGAGCGTGTCGGCTCGGACCGAAATTTCGTGGCCGGTCACCGCGCTGACCAGCGCCCCGTCGTAGCCGTCCGGAAGAGTGCTGGTTGTGCCGTCCCAGCGGATGGGAACTCCCCCAGGCACCTGCGACCACATGGCCCTCGTCGAGAAGCATCACGTCGTACTGCGGGAAGTAGCTCTCGACACGGGCGATGTACTCAGAGCTGATCGGGTCATGAAAGATGAACTCCGGCCAGACAGCGCGGAACGCATCCCGCGCCTGTTCATCGAGATCATGACGATCGGCTGTCGTGACGATCTCCACCTCTGCCATGGCGCCGTCTCCCGGTTCTGCGGTGATCAGTAGAGGGTGCCGGTGTTGACGACGGGTACGGTGGGCTGCTCGCTGCACAGCACGGTGAGCAGGTTGCTGGCCATGGCCGCCCGGCGCTCGTCGTTCAGCTCGACGGCGCCGCCCGCGTCCAGTCTGGCCAGCGCCGACTCGACCATGCCGACCGCACCGTCCACGATCAGCGCCCGGGCCGCGATCACAGCGCCGGCCTGCTGACGGCGCAGCATGGCCCCGGCGATCTCGGGCGCGTAGGACAGCTGGGTGAGCCGGGCCTCGAGGATGGCCACCCCGGCCGGGCGGACCCTGGCGACGATCTCAGTCGCCAGCTCGGCCGTGATCTGCTCGGCGTTCTGCCGCAACGACACTTGGCCATCCGGGAGCCTGTCGTAGGGGCCGTCCGGCAGCCCGTCGTACGAGCCGTCCGGGGGTCCGTCGTATGGATAGCTGAGAGCGATGTGCCGGACCGCGGTCTCGGCCTGGATGGCCACGAACGTGAGCAGGTTGTCCACGCCGAACTGGGCCCTGGCCGTGTCCTCCACCCGCCACACCAGCACCGCGGCGATCTGGATGGGGTTGCCGTCGGCGTCGTTGACCTTGGCCGCCTTGGTCTCGTGACTGCGGACGCGGGTCGAGACCACGATGCGGCGGGCCAGCGGGTTGGCCCACTGCAGCCCCGGGGCACGGATGGTGCCGACATACCGGCCCTGCAGCTGGACCACACGGGGCTGGCCCGGGGCGACCGGGGTGAGCCCGCGGGCCAGGAAGGAGGCCGCCACGAGCAGCAGCGTGCCAGCGATTGTGCCGGCCTGGACTGATGACACGGCCGCGACCACGATCAGCCCGATCCCAACACCGGCCAGCACAGCAACCACCCCGACCATGGCCCACCCGGAGACCGCGTTGGCGGGCTTCTCGGTCAGGACGGGCATTGTCATCGCGGCCTCCCATCAGCCAATTAGGAAATACTACTATCATTGTGATATCACTTTTCTTAGTGGGGCCCGATGGTGCGGCGCCGGATGAGGACGGTTCGGTGGCGCCGGATAGAGGCAAGATGGGTGGCACGGCGATGAAGAAGACCACGGTTACAGCGATGGACGAGACCGCGGGCACGAACGCCGGCCGCACGGCCGACGCAAGCCAGTTGGCCGGCGCGGACCATGTGACGGACGCCGGGCGGGAAACAGGCGCCGGGCGGGTGGCGGACGCCGGGCGGGTAGCGGACGCCGGGCGAGTGGCGGCGGGCGGGGAACGGTCCGGTGATCGGGTGCCGTGGACGGTCTGGGTGATCGCGGCGGTGTTCGTCGGGGTCGAGCTCGCGCTCAGCGGGCGCTACGGCTTCCTGCAGGACGAGCTGTACTTCATCGTGGCCGGGCATCACCTGGCCTTGGGGTACGTGGACCAGCCGCCGCTGGCGCCGCTGCTGACCCGGGTGACTGCCGTGCTGGGCGTCAGCCCGACCGCGATCCGGATCGCCCCGGCGCTGGCCGGCGGGGTGGTGGTGGTCCTGACGGCGCGGTTCGCGGCGCTGTTCGGCGCGGGGAGGTTCGGCCGGATGCTGGCCGCGCTGGCCGCGGCGTGCGCGCCGGTCGTGCTGGCGCTGGCCCACCTGGGCATCACCGAGCCGTTCGATCTGCTGGCCTGGACGGTGGTGCTGCTGTGCGTCTGCACGGCGCTGCTGCGGGACCGGCCGCGCTGGTGGCTGGGCGCGGGCGTGGCCGCCGGGCTCGGGCTGGAAGACAACAACCTGATGGCCCTGCTGCTCATCGGGTTGCTGGCCGGCCTGCTGCTGACCCGCCGGCGCCGGATCCTGCGCACGCCCTGGCCGTGGCTCGGTGCCGGCCTGGCCGCGCTGATCTGGCTGCCGAACGTTATCTGGCTCGCCACTCATCAGTGGTCCGAGCTGACCATGGCGTCCTCGCTGCACCAGGACAACAACTCGGTGGTCGCCTACATCTCCAGCCTGCCGGTCCAGCTGGCATTCGCCGGGCTGTTCGTCATCCCGCTGACCATCGTGGGCGCGGTCCGGCTCTGGCGCACCCCCGAGCTGCGGTTCCTGGCGGTGACTGTCACGGTCATCGTGGTCTTCGTGGTGCTGTGGGTCCCGGGCAAGCAGTACTACGGCCAGGGCACCGGCCCGGCCGTGCTGGCCGCGGGCTGCGCGGCTGCCGAGGGCTGGATGGCCCGCGCCGCAGCCCGGGGACGCCGGGCTGGGTGGCGGCGCGGGTTGCTGATCGCGGCGCCGCTGCTCAGCATCGCGCTGACCGGGCTCACCATCCTGCCCATCGTGCCCGTGGCCGACCTGCACAATGTGGCTGGCCTGGACCAGGTGACCACGGCCGATACCGTGGGCTGGCCGCAACTGGTGGCCACGGTCGCGGCCCAGGACGCCGCGCTAGCCCGGGCGGGCGACGCGCCCACCGCCATCTTCACCGGGAACTACGGCGAAGCCGGCGCGCTGGACGTGCTGGGCGGCAGCGACCACCTGCCGCCCGTGCTGTCGGGCCACAACACATTCTGGCTGTGGGGGCCAGGCTCGGCCTCGGACCGCACCGTCCTGGTCGTCGACGCACTAGGCGCGCTGCAGCCCTACTTCGCCAGCTGCCGGGTGCTGACCACATGGAACGCCCCGGACCAGGTCCCGAGCGCGTACTCCGGGCTGGACATCAGCCTCTGCACCGGGCCGAAGGCGAGCTGGCCGGCTATCTGGCCGAACCTGAAGCACTACGACTGAGCCGTTTGCGTCCGGATCAGCCCATCGAGCTCGGGGGCGGGCTGACCCGGCAGTGCGGCCGGCCTCGGGATCCAGCAGCCGGCGGGCATGGCGGCCAGGATAGCGATGGGTAGATCGTTTCGAAAAAGCTCTTCTGTCTTCTGGTTCATTCGAGCATGTGTTTTAATAGAAGCTCAGCCGAAACCTTGTTCGGTAGAAGTCAGCCGGTAGGAGACAGAGTATGGGAGCACAAGTCGGCCATCCCGCGGTCGCCATTTTGCTCGCGCTCGGGGCGGTGGCGGTGGCCGCCGCGGTGGTGGCCATGGCCTGGAGCGTACACACCCGCGAGATCCGGCTGGCCGAAGTGCTGGTCCGGCGGCAGTTCCTGGTGCTCTCGCAGCCGACCAGCACAACTGCCCTCGATGAGGGCGGGCCGGACGCGGAGATCGCGGCCGAGATCGAGGCGGCCGCCCGGGCCCGGTCGGCTCCGCCGCAGGTCATCGACGGTCCGGACAGCATCGTCGCCGGCGAGCAGGCCCGGTACCGGGTCCGGCCGAACGGCCAGCCGCAGACGGTGTCCTGGTCGGTCGGTGGCGGCCCGGTATCCCAGGCGCCCGACCCGGCCCATCCCGAGGAGCTGATGCTGATCGCCGAGCAGCCCGGCGAGCTGACCGTCACCGTCCGGGTCCGCGAGGGACTGGCCGAACGGCGCGAGACCAAGAACGTGGCCGTGGTGCCGGACGTGGCCCCGGCCACGCCGCCGTTCACGCTGCGGCTGTTCCTGAACGGCTGGGGCCTGGTGGCGCTCGCCGTGCTGATCGTCGGGTTCGCCGGGGCGCTGAACGCACTGGGCAACTTCACTTCCTCGGACTTCATCGCACTGGTGGTGCCGCTGGCGGCGCTGCTAGGCGTGATCGCCGTGGCGCGCGGGGCCAGCGAGGCGGGCAGCGGTTCGGGGCACGGGTCCTGGCCGGGCCATGGGCACGCTGCGGCCCATGGGCATACTGCGGGCCATGGGCACACTGCGGGCCATGGGAGCCGGAGGTCGGACCAGATTTAGCGGGTCCCAGGAGTCACTTCAGGCTCGGGGGGATCAGGAGTTACCACAGCTCGTTCGGCCTGAAATCTTTTGTATCCAGAACCTGTACAGCAATACCGTATATCGATACAGTATCGCCATACCCCGGCACCCGGCGCCGGGCGGAAGGCGGTACGGATCATGGCAAGCATCGCTATCGGAGGGCCCGCGAAGGGGCCCGCTACGCAGGCAGTCACCGGAGCACCAGCCAGTGGTCCAGCCAGTGGTACGGATAAGGGGCTGCGGGCCGGGGCGCTCGGGCTGATCTCCAGCGTGGTGATCGCGGTCTCCTCGACCGCGCCCGCGTACAGCATGGCCGCGACGCTCGGCCTCATCGTGGCCGTGGTCGGCGTGCACAGCCCGGGCACGCTGATCGTGTCGTTCCTGCCCATGCTGTGCATCGCGGTCGCGTTCCGTGAGCTGAACAAGGCCGACCCGGACTGCGGCACCACGTTCACCTGGACGGCGCGGGCGTTCGGGCCGCGCACGGGCTGGATGGGCGGCTGGGGCATCATCGCGGCCGACGTCATCGTCATGGCCAGCCTGTCCCAGATCGCCGGGCGGTACTTCCTGTCGCTGATCGGCCTGTCCTCGGCCGGCACGATCTGGGTGACCGTGGCCGGGGTCGTGTTCATCGGGCTGCTGACCTGGGTCTGCTACCGCGGGATCGAGGTGTCGGCGCGGCTGCAGCAGGTGCTGCTGATCATTGAGGTGGGCGCGCTGACGTTGTTCGCGGTGGTCGCGCTGGTCAAGGCGGGTACCGGGCACGCGCTGCCGGGCGCCGCGCATCCGAGTGCCGGCTGGCTGAACCCGTGGACGGGATCGTTCGGCAACCTGAGCAACTCGTTCCTGCTGGCCGTCTTCATCTACTGGGGCTGGGACTGCTGCCTGAGCGTGAACGAGGAGACCAAGGACTCCGCCCGCACCCCGGGCCGGGCCGCGGTCATCGCCACGGTGGTGCTGGTCGCGATCTTCGCGGTGATCAGCGCCGCCTCGCTGGCCTACGCCGGGCCGGCGTTCCTGGTCGCGCACAGCACCGACGTGCTGGGCGCCATGGCCACCTCGGTGCTGGGCAGCGTGCCGGGCAAGCTCCTGGTGCTGTGCGTGCTGACCTCCACCGCGGCCTCCTGCCAGACCACGATCATGCCGACCGCGCGGGCCGTGCTGGCCATGGCCGCGCACGGGGCTATCCCCCGCTGGTTCGCGCGGATGCACCCGCGCTTCCGCACACCCACCGTGGCCACCGGTGTCATGGGTGCGGTCTCGGCCCTGTTCTTCGTGGTGCTGACCGCGCTGTCGCAGAATGTGCTGGCCGACTCGGCCGCCTCGGTCGGGCTGCTGATCGCCTTCTACTACGGGCTGACCGGGTTTGCCTGCGTCTGGTTCTTCCGGCACTCGCTGCTGGCCAGCCCCCGCGACCTGGTGTGTAAGGGTCTGTTGCCGCTGCTCGGTGGGCTGACTTTGCTGGGTGCGTTCGGGCTGTCGATCAAGTCGTACTGGCCGGCGGCAAGCAGCTACTCCAGCTTCGACGGCGTGGGAGGTATCTTCCTGATCGGGGCCGGTTCGCTCGTGATCGGGTTCGCGCTGATGCTGGTGGCGAGCCGGTTCTGCAGGGCGTATTTTGCCGACGGCATCGCCGCACTGGATGGGAGCGCTTCGGAGTGAGTACTTCTGCGGCGGCCTTGGCTCGTGACTCCGGTTCCGGGCGTGGGCCGGGGCGGCGGGCCGGGCGCCGCAAGATCGAGGTCCTGGAGGCCGCGTGCCGGGTCATCGCCGAGCGGGGCGCGGACGCCACCCGGTTCGCCGATGTGGCCGCTGAGAGCGGCGTCCCGATCAGCACGCTGCAGTATTACTTCGGGTCACGCGAGGACTTGCTGGTCGCCGCGTTCCGCCACGCGTCCGGCACGGAGATGGCCGCGCTCGAGGCGGAGGTGCGGGCGCTGGCAGACCCATGGCAGCAGCTGGAGCGGATCGTCACCGCGTCGCTGACCGGCTACCAGCCGGAAGCGCCCGGCGGCGGGCGGCTGTGGATCGAGTCCTGGCACTTCGGTATCCGCGACGCCGAGATGCGGGCGGACGCGCTGCGCGACAACGCCGCCTGGCGGCATCTGGTGGCCGACGTGGTGCGAGGCGGTGTTTCGGCTGGGGTGTTCGGCGGGCGGTATGACCCGGACACCGTGGCCGTGCTCACCATCGCGGCCGCGGACGGGATGGGCATCCCGCTGTCGCTGGCCGACCCGGAGATCACCCCGGCCGGGGCCACGCGGGACGTGATGGGCGTGCTGCGCGAGCTGCTCCGGCCGGGCGACTGAGTGATTGTGGCCTGAGGTCTGAGTGGTTTGGCCTAGGACCTGACACGACTATCCTGCATGTGCTTTTGCATGTGCATTTCGGTTGCTATGCTCCTTATGAGACGACGGTCGTCAATGTGGCATTGGACCGTTGCCCTTGCTCTTTATTCAGGGGGAACGATGCGTGTCGTGAGGTGCCCAGCTCAGCAGCGAGAAGCGGATCAGCGGGCCGGCCAGCGGGCGGGTCACCGCCGCGTCGCGCGCGAGCCCGATACGAGCCGCCCGGTCAGCACGCTGCCCGCCCCGCCGACAGGCGGGCAGGTGTGCACGCTGTTCGCGGCCGACATTGCCAGGTTCACCGCCCCCGAACGGGACGACGACATCCGCTGGTACCTGCATGAAGAGCTCTATAACGTGCTGGAGAAGGCGTTCGACGGCGCCGGTATCCCGTGGACCCGCTGCTTCCGCGAAGACCGCGGTGATGGCATCCTGGCCGTTCTGCCGCCCGGGACCGCCTGCAAGAATGTCATCGACCCACTGCCCGAGCGCCTGGCCAGCCTCATCCGCCGCCACAATCACGTCTTCTGCGATGCCGCCGCACTTCAGCTCCGCACCGCAGTCCATATCGGCCCGGTCGAACACGACGGGCATGGATTCATCGGCAGCGACGTCAACCTGCTGTTCAGGATGCTGAACGCCCGTCCGCTCAAACGGCTGCTCACAACCTCGAGCGCTGAGCTCGCACTCATCGTGTCCGATTACGTCCACGACAACGTCGTCTGCCGCTATCCCAGCCTGATCAGCCCAGGCGCCTTCCAGCCGGTCAAGTTCCAGGACCAGCACATCAGCACGCGAGCCTGGACTTACGCCGTCAGCGCCGGTCCGGCTCAGCGTCTGGCCTAGCCGTTCGGCTCATCCGCCTGCCACGGCGCGGACCACGACCAGCGCGACGATGACGGCACCGATGCCGCCGTAGAGCAGCCACGCCCTCGGGTTCCCGAGGTTGGGTGTCCAGCCGACGCCGAACCGGTTGCCGACCATGATCGCGGGATCGTCGCGGTTGATGTAGATCAGGCCGCCTTTCCAGAACCGGTCGTCGTCCCGGTTCACCTGGGGCCCAGGACTCCGGCGGCCGGGCAGCCGAGCCCCCGCTTGCCCGGTCCGCACAGCGACGGCCACCAGGATGACCAGGCCGGCCGCGCCGGGCAGGACCGGCAGCGCGGCGCCGATGCCGGAGAGCCGGTAGACCTGCCAGCTCCGCAGTGCAACCAGCAGCAGGCTGACATTTACCAGCGTCACCAGCACCAGCAGCGCCCGGGAGTAGACAGCCAGGAACCTGCGGTAGCGGGGGGTCGAATCTGCGCCCTCGGAAGCATCGGTGTCGGGCCGGGAGCGGTAGATGATCAGCAGCAGCCCAGTCCACAGGGCAGTAACCCATAGCTGGCCGGCCACCTTGGAAAACGCGCCCCAGGCCGACCTGCGGGCCCAGCGGTCCGGAGCACCGGACGCGGTGAATCCCACCGCGATCCGGCTGGGCAGGTCCGGGTAGCGGGTGACGCCGATGATGGCGGTCGCCACCAGCACGGCCACCGGCGGTATCAGCCAAGCCACGGGGAACCGGAGCGGCTTGGTACGCCAGCTGGTGTCGGCGGTGACCGCCGGCCGGAGCCCTTCGTACCAGCCCTCGGTGTTCTTGGCCGTCATGATCCGCTCCCGAGCCAACCAGAAGCAGCCGAGGCCTGCGGCCAGTTCGGCAGGCAGCACCGCCGCGGTCAGCCCCGCGGATCCGGTCCCGGCGAGCGCCAGCGCCGCCGCGGTGCAGCAGACGACGATTGCCACCGCGCGCCAGTAGTAGGCGCGCCGTTCCCGCCGGATTACCGCATCGCCCGTATGCTGCGGCGGCACGCGGACGCCGAACTGCAGCGTCGGCCGGGTGAGCGCCGGCGCTACACAGCTCCAGACGCCTACCAGCAGCACGGCAATAACCGCGGTCAGGCTCGCGGCGGTCATGGCCGGGTCTCCTTCCCGTGGCTTCTTCCCCGTGTACTCGGCGACCTCGTGTCTTTGGCTACGTCGTGTCTTCGGCTGCTTCCGGGAAGGCGAAGGCCGTGACGGCGGTCCGGCAGTGCTCGGCGATCTCCTCCGGTCCCATGCCCTGGGCGGCGGCCTCGGCGAGCAGCGTCGCCAGCCGACCCGTCCAGTCCCGGGTCCAGCTGGCGTCGGGCGGCCCGCTGCCGGCGTCGCGGCGGATCACCGCGCCGGACTTGCGGTTGATCCGCACCAGGCCTTCCTGGCGGAGGATGTCGTAACTCTTGTTCACGGTGTGGAAGTTGACGCCGAGGTCCACGGCGAGCTGCCGGGTGGAGGGCAGCGGCGACCCTGCGGGCTGCTGCCCGCTCGCGATCGCCTCCACGATGCGGTCCCTGATCTGCTGGTAGATCGGAACCGGGCCGTCTGGTTCGACGGTCAGCAGCATGACAACTCCGTGGTCCCCTCTCGCGTCGCCGCAGGGCCAGGTCCCCAGCTATGCACCAGTGTGCTCCACTGCTCGCGCCTTTGACATCACTGTGAATATTATTCTATAACAAGTAGAGCAGATGCGGCTCGGTGCTAGCGGGAGGCCGAGGGATGAGAGCAGCGGTGAAGGCACGCCATCAAGTGGCGGGCGGTGGCAAAAATGTTCGACTGCGAGCGGCTCGGGACGGGCGGACGGACGTAACGCCCGTGCCATGAAGCGGCCGGCGCGTCTTGACCACATGAGAACAACTCGCAGAAGAAAGGAAACTCGCCCATGTCAGCAACGCTCACGTTGACCCGGGAAACGCCCATGGCCTTCGAGCTTCGGCGCGGCGTCTTCGACATCTCAGTCGACGGCAAGACCGTCGGCACCATCGAAAGCCACAAGACGGTCGAGGTACCGCTCGAGCCGGGACACCACACCCTCCAGATCCGGCACGGCCGCTACTCAAGCCGAAATGAGCCGGTCGACGTGCCCGACGGCGGCGTCGTCAGCTTCGTCTGCCACGGAGCCATGGTGTGGCCGACATACGTCGTGTCCTTCCTCAAGCCAGACCTCGCCATCAGCCTGAGGCCGGCGTGAGGAGCCCGCGTGAGGGCGGCGCGGAGCTGTTACCCGTTGAGCGCCGCTAACTGTCCAGGGCGGCGAAGATGGCCTGCTGGTAGCCGAAGCCTCGGTCCGAGCCCAGGATGCCAGCACCCATTCTGTTCATCATGTAGGCGAACGTCATCCGGCGGCTCACGTCCATCAAGATGATGGAGCCGCCCCAGCCGCCCCAGAAGCAGATCTTGTCCCCCGGCGGCATGTACAGCTCAGGCATGGTGATGCCGTAGCCGATGCCGAACCGGATCGGGAGGCCGAGCGCCAGGTCAACTCCGTTGGTCTGCTCGCGGAAGATCAGGTCGATGGTCTCCGGGCTGAGCAGGCGCACGCCGTCGACCTCGCCGCCGCGGGACACCACGGACATGACCCGGGCGATGCCCCGGGCGTTGGTGTGGCCATTGGCGGCACCGATGTCGGCTCCCCGCCAGCCGGGCGTGTTGGCGTCCGCGCCATTGGCGGGCGGACCGGTGAAGGTCTTGACGGGGATGCTGTCGGCGCCGAGCGTTTCCAGGTCGATCGCGAGCGGCGGCGGCGGGACCACGTCCGCGATCCGTCCCCAGTCACTCTCCGCCGCGCCGATCTGGAAGTCGGCGCCCAGCGGCCCGGCGATCTCCTCAGCCACGAACTGCTTGAGCGGTTTGCCGCTGACCCGGCGCACTACCTCGCCGATCAGGTGGCCGAAGTTGAGCGCGTGATAACCCGAGGCGGTACCCGGCTCCCACCACGGGGCCTGGGCCGCCATCCGCGCGGTGGATGCCTCCCAGTCGTACAGGTCCTCGACCTTGGCCGGCTGGTCCAGACCGGAGACGCCGGACGAGTGAGACATGAGGTGGCGGACCAGCACGCCTTCCTTGCCGTTGGCCGCGAACTCCGGCCAGTACCGGGCGACCGGCGCGTCGACGTCGAGCTGGCCGCGTTCGGCCAGAATGAGAGCGGCCAGGCTGGTCACGGTTTTGGTCGAGGACCAGACGTTGGTGATGGTGTGCTCGTCCCATGGAACCGTCCGCTCCTGGTCGCGGAAGCCGCCCCACATGTCGACGACGATGTCGCCGTCGAGGTCCAGGACGATCGAAGCCCCGAGTTCCTCGCCGGAGTCCAGGTTCTTGGCCAGCGCGCTGCGCACCGACTCGAACTTGTCCTCACATACCCCATGAATCTCGGCCATGTTCGTCCTCCTCGACGGCGGGCCCTCGGCCGCGACGCTGGCGACGGAGGTCGGCGCTGGCGACGGCTCTGACGGCGGCCGACGCTGGACCTGACGGTAACAGCCGTGAGGCGGTGAGACGAGACCCCCCTCCTGGTCGTTTGCTGACTTATGGCTGATCTCTTTCCGGCTTATGGTCTTTTCTCGCTTACCCCCACGCTCCTGAGTCACAGAATTAACTCTCGTCTATCTTTTCGAATGTGTGGGTTTTGTCGGCGAAAATGACGGTGGCGCTCGGTAACATGTTCTATATCAAGACCCTTCAACCGGACGGGTGGTCATCATGTTCCAGGTGCCGGCTTCGAGCTCTTCCGGGCGGGATGGGGATCCTGCCTGGGAGCAGCCGGAGCCGGTGTTGGAGCCGGAGCCAGTGCCGGGGCCGGACTGGATGAGCGAGGAGGACTGGCAGGCCTGGTGCGACGCGAGCGCGGCGGTGGCGGTTGAGCCTGGGACGTTTGAGGATGAGTTCACCGATCCCGACGAGGCCGATCACGAGGCGGTGACCGCGGAGGCCGAGGCGGCGGCCGCGCAGGAGGCGGCGGCCGCGGCGCACATCGCGGGGATGGGCGAGACGGCGGCGATGGGGATAGTGGCCGCCACCCTGGCGGGGCGGCGGGGACCGGGGCAGCCCGGCTCCGCGAAGGTGCTTCCCGGAGTGCGTTCGGGGCCCGGCGGCGGGTTCGCCACCGGTGAGGCCCTCGACACCGCCCCTGGCGGCGGGGTCCTGCACACGATGGCCGAGCGGGTCGCCGGGGACGACGACCGGTTCACCGGCACCAGCGACGACGAACTACTCGGGGTAATCGCCGCCGCGGACCGGTCCGAGTCATCCGCGTGCGCGCTCAAGCACGCCGCGGCCGGCGAACTGATCCGCCGCCGGCCGTCGCAGACGGGCGGCCTCTGGGCGGATTTCACCGAACGTGAGCTGGGATCGGTGCTGGCTGACTCGGGCCAGTCGATGGAGGGGCTGCTTGAGCTCGCACACGACCTGGACACCAAGCTGCCCGGCACCAGGGCGCTGTTCCGGTCCGAGGTTATCACGCAGCACAAGGCCCACATCATCGCCGCCGCCTGCCAGCCGCTCGACGCCGAGGAGGCCGCCGCAGCAGAGGCGAAGGTGCTGGGGCGGGCCGGGCGGCTGACGCCGGGCAGCCTGCGGGCCGCCATTGCCCGGGCGGCCATTGACGTCAACGCCGAGAAGGCGAAGAAGCGACGCGAGGCGGCCCGCAAGCACGCGCGGGTGCAGTTGTGGATGGAGCCATCCGGCAACGCGGCCATCGAGGGCCGGGAACTGCCAGTGACCGATGGGCAGGCGATCGACCAGCGAGTTAGCTGGTGGGCTCGCCAGCTGAAGAAGGCCGGGCTGGACGGCAGCTTCGACGAGCTTCGCGCTCAGGCGTTCGCTGACCTGATGCTGTCCCGCGACTCGCGCCCAGGACAGGGCGGCCTGGGCGGTAACGGTCCGGGCAGTGGCGGTCCGGGCGGCAGCGGTCCGGGCGGCAGCGGTCCGGGTGATGGCGGTTCCGGTGGGCCGGGCGGCAGCGGCGGCGCGGGTGGATCCACTGGCCCGACTGGGCCGGGCGGGGTACTCGCTGGGTTCGTCGCGCGGGCCAACCTGACCATCCCGGCGGCGACCATCCTAAAACTGGCTGACCGGCCCGGCGAGTTCGGTGCCCTGGGCCCGGTTGACCCGTGGCTGGCCCGGGAGCTGGCCGCCGCCGCGGCGGCAGACCCCCGGTCGAGCTGGTGCGTGACGGTCACCGACGCCGAGGGACATGCGATCGGGCACGGGTGCGCTCGGCCCGAGCCCCGTAGCCAGCGGAAACGAAGAGCGCCGGGCGACCATGATCCGCCCGGGTTCAGCTTCACCCCGGAAAGCGGGCAGGGACCGCCCGGCGGCTACGGAATATGGCGGCTCAGCACTCCCGGTGATGGACCGGACTTCCTGATCACGCTGGACCCGATCATCGCCGATCCCTGCGATCACCGGTTCGAGAGCAGCGGCCATGATCCGGGCGCCAAGCTCAGGCACCTGACCGAGATCCGCTACGCGAGATGCACTGCTCCGGGGTGCCGGCGGCCGGCCGCGCAGTGCGACTACGAGCACAACGTGCCTTATGAGGCGGATGGGCGAACGTGTATGTGCAATGGCGACCCGAAGTGCCGGCGAGACCATCGGATGAAGCAAGATCCCCGCTGGAAAGCCGAGCGGCAGCCTGACGGAACACTCCGGTGGACCACGCCGTCTGGCCGGCAGTTCATCACCGAGCCGACCCAGTACCCCATCTGAGGGCCCAGTCCCCTATCTCACTACGGAGTGTCTGATGATGGAGAGATGCCTTCCAGCTCGGACACATACCTGCATGGCCATCACGACAGCGTGCTGCGGTCGCACCGCTGGCGGACGGCAGAGAACTCGGCCGCGTACCTGCTTCCGCATCTCCGGCCGGACGCGCGGGTGCTCGACGTGGGGTGCGGGCCGGGCACGATCACGGTGGATCTGGCCGCACGGGTATCCGACGGCGAGGTCATCGGGATCGACGCGTCCGGGGGTGTGCTGGAGCAGGCCCGGGAAGCGGGCCGGAAGTCAGCCGAGCGCTCGGGGCGGCAGAACGTGCGGTTCGAAGTTGGGGATACCTACGACCTTGCCTTCGACGACGGGACCTTCGACGTCGTGCACGCGCACCAGGTCCTGCAGCATCTGACTGACCCGGTCGCGGCGCTGACCGAGATGCGGCGAGTGTGCCGCCCTGGTGGCCTGGTCGCCGCCCGGGACGCCGACTACCAGGGATTCTTCTGGTATCCCGAGGACCCAGAGCTGACCGAGTGGCAGGCCCTGTACCGCAAGGTGGCCCGGGCCATCGGCGGCGAGCCGGACGCCGGTCGCCACATGCTGTACTGGGCCCGGCGGGCCGGGTTCGCCTCGGTCGAGGCTTCGGCCAGCGCGTGGTGCTACAGCGGTCCGCAGGACCGGCCCTGGTGGGGTCAGTCATGGGCGGAGCGTCTCACCGACTCTCCCTTCGGGGATCGGGCCGTCGAACATGGCATGGCCACCCGGGACGACCTGGAACGCCTCGCCCGGGCCTGGCTGCGCTGGGCGGACAGCGAGGACGGCTGGTTCCTGATCCCGCACGGGGAGATCCTGGGCCGGGTACCTGGTTAGATCCTGGGCCGGGTACCTGGTTAGGCGGCGTTTCCGTCAGGTGCCGGGAGGGGAAATCGGAGCTCGTTCGGCCAACATGGTCAGGTGTCGCGGCGGGTGATGATGACGGCGGCCGCCAGCAGAGCCGCCGTGGGCCAGGCCAGCAGGACCAGCAGCGACAGGGCCGGAGAGAACAGGTTGGTGGCGGGGTGCAGCGCGGTGACCTGGCGGGCCGCGTCGAGCAGGCTGAACCGGCCGATCCGGGCGTCCCAGGGGGCGGGCAGCAGGGCGAGGATGCCGGGCAGGACGATGACCGCGATCGTCGCGACGATGCCGCCCGCGGTGTGCCGGACGATCGCGCCCAGGGCCAGGCCGAGCAGGACGGTCGCGGTCAGCAGCAGCCCGGTGGCCAGGACCGCGCCGGGCACGCCCGGGTGGGACAGCGAGACACCCTGGTGATGGCGGGACAGAATGGCCTGGCTGAGGAAGAAGCAGGCGAACGCGACCGCCTCCCCCGCAGCCAGCGTGACCCCGGCGAGGACGGCGCCCTTGGCCGCGAGTACGGCCCGGCGGCGCGGCGCCGCGGCGAACGTGGACAGGATCAGCCCGGTGCCGTACTCCGAGCTGAACGCCAGCACGCCCAGCGCGCTGACCGCGATCACCGCGTACTCCAGGCTGAACACGTCGGCCGATAGCGGGTCCGGCGGCGCGCCCTTTCCGGGGCTCCGGGCCGATGAGCTCTGGGCGAAAGCGAACGCGACCAGGGCGCTCAGCGCGATCGGGGTGACCAGCGCGACCAGCAGCGACCAGTAGGTCGAGCGGACCGACCAGAACTTGGTCCACTCCGCCGCGACCAGGTCTGCGGCGCGGACGGCGACATCGGGCATCACGCGGCCGTCCTCTCGGAGTTGCGCCGGCCCTGGCCGGCGCTCGGCTGGCCGTGGCCGCGGTATTCGGTGCTCTCGCCGGTCAGGTCCAGGTAGACGTCCTCCAGTGAGGCCTGGCGCGGGATCAGGGCGTGCAGCGCGATGCCGTGCGCGGCGGCTAGGTCGCCGATGGCCGCCGCGTCCAGGCCTGTTACGACTAGCTCGGTGCCAGCTAGTCCGGTGCCAGCTAGTCCGGTGCCAGCCGGTTCGGTGCTGGTGCCTGGCATGACTCGGGCGCCCTGGGCCGTGAGCAGGCCGGCCAGCTCGGCCGCGCGCGGGGAGCGCGCGAGCACGTCGCGGCGGGTGCTGGAGGAGATCAGTTTGGCCGTGGCGGTGTCGGCGATGAGCCTCCCGCGGCCGATGATGATCAGGCGATCGGCGGTCTGCGCCATCTCGCTCATCAGGTGACTGGAGACCAGCACGGTCCGGCCTTCGGCAGCCAGCTGGCGGAAGAATCCGCGAGCCCAGTGGATGCCCTCGGGATCCAGGCCGTTGACCGGCTCGTCGAACATCAGGATGGGCGGATCGCCGAGCAGGGCGGCCGCGATGCCCAGGCGCTGCTTCATGCCGAGCGAGTACCCCTTGACCCGGCGCCCGGCCACTGCCTGCAGGCCGGTCAGGTTCAGCACCTCGGTGACCCTGCTGCGGGCAATACCGTTGCTGCGCGCGATGGCCACCAGGTGCGCCTGCGCCGTGCGGCCACCGTGCAGCGCGGTGGCGTCGAGCAGC
>JBAPYC010000607.1:0-3018 GCA_049284535.1 Streptosporangiaceae bacterium | reverse complement strand
CACCTGTGCGTGGCTCTCGTCTCAGAGACGGCGAAGCGGCCATGCGATCTCTGCCGCATCTGCCCAGCGGCGAATCCAAACGCAGCCCCCGTACGCGCGTGCTCGCATGGCGGCGGCGCCAGGTTGGTGTCGCATGGGGCAGTAGACCGCTGGCTCAACCACGAGCCCTGGACGGTTTTCGTTAGGAATGAGATGTCGGCCGGGCCGGGATGAGGGCCGCTGGCTGTGCACCGCTGGTGTTGTGCTGCGCGATCAGTGTTAGCGCGCGGTCACGGTCGCGGTGTTCGATGGCGTCGATAATGGCGGTGTGCAGGGCGTGGCGGTCGGCCATGTAGTCCGGGAGTGGTCCTTCCCCGTAAGGCAGGACCGCCAGGGTGTGCGACTCGATCTGGTCGAGCAGGTTCACGTACAGCGACCGGAGCATCGCGTGCGGGCTGACCGCGGCGATGCGGGCGTGCAGGGACCAGTTGGCGTGCACGAACCCGATAGCGTCGAGCCGCTCGGCCGCCGAGGCCATCTCGATGAGAATCTCGCGCATCTCGGCGATGTCGGCGGGGGAGGCATGCCAGAGCGCGTCCTCGATCAGCAGGGCATCCAGGGCATCGCGGATGCGGACCGCTTCGGCCACGGACGTCTGGTCGCCGTCCAGGGCCAGGACGGAGTTGCCCAGGCGCACCATCGGTGACTGGGCTGCGGCGAACACGCCGCCGCCCGGCCCGGGCCGGACCGACACCACACCGCGGGACTGGGCGATGCGCAGCGCCTCGTTGAACGTGCCGACCGACACCGCGCAGCGGGTCCGGAGTTCTTCCTTCGACCCGAGCCGGTCGCCGGGTGCGGCAGCCTCGGCCATCGCGATGAGCTGCGTGGCCGCCGATTCGCCGCGGGACACCCGGGGGCTGGGCCGGCCGTCAGCGGGTCGGCGCCAGTCCTGAGGGCGCAGCGCGGGCGCGTCGAACCCGGCGTCACCGGTCATGGTTCTCACCGCCTCCTCTCGCTCAGGCTCCCAGTCTCCTCGCCCGTAGCCCAGAATTCCATATAAACATTATGGGCGGAAGCCTTGACACGTGACGAGGGTCACGCGCAGCATCATGAGAAATGTTCATGCGGAATTCGAGGTGCGCGATGATCGACCCGCAGCAGTTCCGGGACCTGATGTCCGGCGTGTGCGCCCCGGTCACGGTCGTCACGACGACGGTCGACGGCACGGCGTACGGGGCGACGGTCAGCTCGTTCGCGTCCCTGTCGCTGGATCCGCCGCTGGTCAGCGTGGCGTTTGACCGCGGCTCGCAGCTGCTGCGGCAGATCCAGGCCGCCGACCGGTTCGGCGTCAACATCCTCGGCCAGTCCCAGGACGAGCTCGCGGTGGTGTTCGCCCGCCGCGGGGTGGACCGATTCGCGGTCACCGACTGGTTCGCGGAGGACGGATTGCCGCGCCTGGCGGACGCGCCGGGCTGGATGGTGTGTGACCTGCACCAGACAGTCGAGGCCGGCGACCATCTGCTGTTGTTCGGGCTGGTGCGCTCGGCCAGCAGCCGGGTGGACCTGGCGCCGCTGGTGTACGCGCATCGGACCTTTGGGACTCACTCGCGCTTCGCCGAGCGGCCCCGCCCCGCCATCGCCGACCTGATCGCCGCGTGCGCCCGCTGACCGCCCGGCCCGACCGTGACCCGGCTTGACCCGTCAAAGGAGACCCGACCATGTCCGCTGTGACCGACCACCCGTCCGCCGCTGAGTCGGACACCGCCTCCACCCCGGACGCCACCGAACTCGTCGCCCGCATCAAGGAACTCCAGCCGCTGCTGCGCGAGCACGCCGCCCAGGGCGAGCAGGATCGCCGCGTGGCCGAGGACGTCATCCAGGCGCTCCGCGCCGCCGGCGTCCTCAAGATTGCCACGCCGAAGCGTTACGGCGGCTACGAGACCTCGATGCGCACCATGCTGGACGTGTCCGCGGCGCTCGGCGAGGCCGACGGCGGCACCGCCTGGGTGGCCACGCTGCTTAACGTCTGCGCCTGGATGACGGGCACGTTCCCGCAGCAGGCCCAGGACGACGTGTGGGGCGAGGATCCCGACGCGCTCGTCTGCGGGGTGCTGGCCCCGACCGCCGAGACCCGCAAGGTCGAGGGCGGGCACCAGGTCAGCGGCCGCTGGTACTACAACTCCGGATCCTGGCACGCGACCTGGGCGATACTCGGCATCCCGCTCACCGATGAGTCGGGCGAGGTCGTCGATCAGGCGCTGGCCCTGATCCCGCGCCGCGAGCTCGAGTACGAGGAGACCTGGTTCGTGGCCGGCATGAGGTCGACCGGTAGCAACTGCATGATCGCGAAGGACGTGTTCGTCCCGGACCACCGGATCGTCTCCGTCCCGCCGGCCATCGAGGGCCACTACGCCACCGAGCACACCGATGAGGCCCTGTACCAGTCGGCGTTCGTGCCGATCCTGGCCCTGGTCCTGGCCGGCCCGCAGCTCGGCATGGGCCGGGCGGCACTACAGATGGTCCGGGAGAAGGCAGCCAAGAAGCCGATCTCGTACACCTTCTACACCGCGCAGGCCGACTCGGTGGCCTTCCAGCTCCAGCTGGCCGAGGCGGCGATGCTGATCGACACCGCCCACCTGCACGCCTACCGTGCGGCCGCCGACATCGACGAGGCCGCGGCGCGCGGCGAGTATCCCGACTTCCTGACGCGCGCCCGGGTCCGGGCCGATACCGGTTGGGTCATCGATCACATCGTGCGGGCCATCAACATCCTGTTGTCGGCTCATGGTGCCGCCAGTTTCGCCGACGTCAACCCGCTCCAGCGCCTCTGGCGTGACTCGTCGGTCGCCGCCCGCCACGCGGTCGTCCTGCCTGTGGTCGGGTATGAGGTGTACGGCAAGGCGTTGCTGGGACGTGAGGATCACATCACGCCCCTCGTCTGACCCCGCCTCTCATTGATCTGGAGAACCTGAATGCGCGTAGCTAACCTGGAAGGCCGGCTCGTCGTCGTGTACGGCGACGCCGGGCACGACGCCG
>JBAPYC010000606.1:0-6348 GCA_049284535.1 Streptosporangiaceae bacterium | reverse complement strand
GCCCAGGCCCGCTTCGCGGGCCAGCGCGTCGCGGCCGTGCGCGAACTCGGCGGCCAGCGCGGCCGTCTCATCCAGGCCCTCGGCGTCGAGCACGGAGGCCCGGTCGCTGCGCAGGCAGACCTGCGGGAACGCGGCCAGCTGGGCCGCGAGCTCCTGCGCGGCTGCCAGCGCCTGCCCGGCCGGCACGACCCGGTTGGCCAGCCCGATCGCCGCCGCCTCGCTGGCGTTCACAGCGCGGCCGGTCAGGATCATGTCCATCGCCCGGCTGGTGCCGATGAGCCGGGGCAGGCGCACCGTGCCGCCGTCGATGAGCGGGACGCCCCAGCGGCGGCAGAACACGCCGAACACGGCGCTCTCGTCGGCGACCCGCAGGTCACACCACAGGGCCAGCTCCAGGCCGCCGGCCACGGCGTATCCGCTGACCGCGGCGATGACCGGCTTGGCCAGCCGCAGCCGGCTCACGCCCATCGGGGCGTCGCCGTCCGGCGCGACCCGGTTGCCGCGTGCGGTGCCGAACGCGGTCAGGTCGGCGCCGGCGCAGAACGTCCCGCCCTCGCCGTACAGCACGGCCACGGCCGCGCCCGGATCGGCGTCAAAGGCGCGGAAGGCCTCGGCTAGCCCGGCGGCAGCCGGGCCGTCGACCGCGTTCCGGCGTTCCGGGCGGTGCAGGAAGACGGTGGTGACAGGCCCGGACCGCTCGGCCCGGACGGCTCGTTCCTCGGCCATACCGGCAACTTAGCGCACGTTCAGGTCGGCCCAGTTTCCCTTGGCCCGGCGCACGGCGCGGGTGATCTGCGGTGCGGTAGCCAGCACATGGTGCCCGCGGTAGCAGGGCAGGTCGTACATGAGCTCACAGGTCAGCCCAGTACAGCGCCGCAGCGGGCTGGCGCGATGCCAGTCGAGGAAGCCGTCGAGCATCGCCCGTTCGGGCCCGGTGAACGGCTCGTCGGCCCGCGGGTATTCCGGCGCGGTCCAGGTCGCTGGATCGCTGGTTTCCACCGGGCCATCGTCGCACGCGGGTTACCGGCGGGGCCGCTCGGCAGGACGGCAGCTTCGGCCCGCCCGTGACCAAGGTCAGGTACCGCAGGGCTCTCCGCTGAGGCCGGTCGTGCCCGGGGGTGGCCAGGAGCCGAGTGGCCGGCCGATCTCCCATTCATGACCGAACGGATCGGTAACCCGGCCCAGCCGCCAGCCATGCTCGTCGGTCACTTCGGCGGCCGCGGTGGCACCGGCCTGCACCGCCCGGGCGTGCATCGCGTCCGGGTCATCGGCCACCAGCAGCGTCCGGCCGGTCGCGCCGCCGATCGCCAGCGGGCTGAAGCGCGGGCCCCGCGAGCCGCCTGGCGACACCCAGAACGCGGCGTCCCCGATCGCCAGCTGGGCCACGATATCGTCGTCCTCGCCCACCTGGTGCAGCACCCGCGCGCCGAACGCGGCCTGGTAGAACGCGACAGCGGCGGCGGCGCGATCGATCCACAGCTCCGGCTGGATTCCCGTCATAGCTGCCAACCGTAGCCCGCGGCCAGATCGCGCCCACTGGGCGCGGGCGGCAGGCCAGCCGTCAGCGGGTCCTCGCCCGGCCGCGGCTGCCAGGTGTATCTGGTCGACCGGATCGGCGCCCGCCGGCCGATCTCCTGCAGAACCGGCCCGACAACAGCCTCGAACCCGGCCGGCCCGTACTTGCGCCGGATCGCGCGGAGCACGCCCTTGCCGCTCGCCTCTCCGATGAGCTCGTTCAGGACGCGGTAGTCGATGTCCTCGCCGCCGGCCAGGCGGTCGTAGGCGGACTGCGCGATCTCGGCCACCGCCGGGTAAGCAGCGGACTCGGCCAGGAACATGAGTGTCGCGTCCCGCAGATCCATAGCCAGAGCCTACGACGGGGAACCGTCGCCCGGCGGCGTGCTGCGATGATGATCCCATGAGCGACGAGATGCCTGCGCTGGAGATCCCGGCGGACGACCCGCGGGCCGTGGCGCTCGCTGCCGCCGTGCACGGCGGCGATGTCGAGGCGATCCGGCGGCTCGTGACGGAAGACCCCCGGCTGGCCAGGGCCGGGCTCGCGGATCGCAAAGGCGGCCTCCGGACCCCGCTGCACCTGGTCACCGACTGGCCCGGTTATTTCCCCAACGGCCCGCAGATCGTCCGCTTGCTGATCCAGGCCGGCGCCGACCCCAGCTTCCGCCACCCCACCCGGTGTGACGAGACGCCGCTGCACTGGGCAGCGAGCAGTGACGACGTCGACGTGGCTGCTGCCCTGATCGATGGCGGCGCGGACATGGATGTTCCCGGCGGATCGATCGGCACCCCGCTGGCCAATGCGGTCGGCTACGGATGCTGGCATGTGGCCCGGCTGCTCGTCGCCCGGGGTGCCAGCATCGGCAGCCTGTGGGAGGCAGCCGGGCTGGGAGAGCAGGCCAAGGTGGAGGAGTTCCTCGCCGCCGACCCACCGCCGGCTCGCCACGATCTCGATGAGGCCTTCTGGCAGGCCTGCCACGGCGGGCAGCGCCGGATGGCCGAGTATCTGCTGGCCCGGGGCGCCGACATCAACGTCACCCCCGGCTACTCGGAGCAGACTGCGCTTCAGGCCGCGGGCGCAGCGGACACCCGGCGCCAGGTACTCGTTGACTGGCTTGCTGGGCGCGGCGCTGGCCAGGGCTGATGCCGGCTAGCTGAGCTCTGAACGATGATTTCTCCGGCCCGGTGCGGTCTGAAGATGCAAAGGGTTCGCTGACCGGTCTGCGCACGGAGGTCATGGTGGCATTGCCTGAGGTTGCGTCGCGCGAGCAGTGGCTGGAGGCCCGGCTGCGGCTGCTGAAGAAGGAGAAGGAACTGACCCGCCAGCGGGACGCGGTTAACGCCGAGCGGCGCAGGCTGCCGATGGTCAGGGTCGAGAAGCAGTACGTTTTCGGCGGTCCGGCGGGGCAGGTCACGCTGGCGGAGCTGTTCGGCGACCGCATGCAGCTGGTCGTCCAGCACATCATGTTCGGCCCGGACTGGGACGCGGCGTGCCCGACCTGTACCAATTTCATCAACGAGCTGTCACCCGCGGTGCTGGACCGGCTGAGCGACTGCCAGACCGCCTACGTGCTCGTGTCCCGCGCGCCGCTGGCCAAGCTCGAGGCCTTCCGGGCCAGCAAGGGCTGGGGGCTGCCCTGGTATTCCTCCTACGGCAGCGACTTCAACTACGACTTTCAGGTCACGCTGGACAAGCGCCGGGATCAGGTGACCTACAACTACCGGCCCCGGGCAGACCTGCTGCACGGTGAGGGGTCCACCGAGATGGACGGTGCGAGCTGCTTCCTGCGAGACGGCGGCGAGATCTTCCACACTTATTCGGCTTATGCGCGGGGCCTCGATCACGTAGATGTGCCGTACGCCTTCCTGGACCTGACCGCGCTGGGCAGGCAGGAGGCCTGGGAAGAACCCCGGGGCCGCGCACCCGCCCTGCGCGACGTCTAGCCGGGCCTGCCGGATCAGGCGCCGACGTAGGCCGCGAGGTGCTCGGCGGTCAGAGTGGAGCGAGCGGCGACCAGGTCGGCGGGTGTGCCCTCGAAGACGATCCGGCCGCCGTCGTGACCGGCACCGGGACCAAGGTCGATGATCCAGTCGGCGTGCGCCATGACCGCCTGGTTGTGCTCCACGACGATGACCGACTTTCCGTCATCGACGAGCCGGTCCAGCAGGCCGAGCAACTGCTCGACGTCGGCGAGGTGCAGGCCGGCCGTTGGCTCGTCCAGGACGTAGATGCCGCCGCTGGCGCCCATGTGGGTAGCCAGCTTGAGCCGCTGCCGCTCGCCGCCGGACAGCGTGGTGAGCGGCTGGCCGATGGTGAGATAGCCGAGCCCGACGTCAGCGAGCCGGCCCAGGATGGCATGCGCGGCCGGCGTGCGCGCCTCGCCGTCGCCGAAGAACTCCCGGGCCTCGGTCACGGACATGGCGAGCACCTCGCTGATGTCGCGGCCGCCGAGATGGTAGTCCAGCACCGATGCGTCGAACCGCTTTCCCTCGCACTCCTGGCAGATGGTCGCGACACCGGCCATCATCGCCAGGTCGGTGTAGATGACCCCGGCACCGTTGCAGCTGGGGCAGGCGCCCTCGGAGTTGGCGCTGAACAGCGCCGGCTTGACGTTGCTGGCCTTCGCGAACGCCTTGCGGATCGGGTCGAGCAGTCCGGTGTAGGTCGCCGGGTTGCTCCGTCGCGACCCGCGGATCGGAGCCTGGTCGACCGACACCACGTCGGCGCCGGCCGGGATCGACCCGTGCACGAGCGAGCTCTTGCCGGAGCCGGCCACGCCGGTGACGACGGCCAGCACCCCGAGCGGGATATCGACGTCGACGTCCCGCAGGTTGTGGGTGGCCGCGCCGCGGATCTCCAGCGTGCCGGAGGCCTTGCGCACCGTCTCCTTGAGGGCGGCCCGGTCGCCAAGGTGGCGGCCGGTGATGGTGTCGCTGGCCCGGAGCTCCTCGACGGTCCCCTCGAAGCAGACGGTGCCGCCGGCCGCCCCGGCACCGGGACCGAGGTCGACGGCGTGGTCGGCGATGGCGATCGTCTCCGGCTCGTGCTCCACCACCAGCACCGTGTTGCCCTTGTCTCGCAGCCGCAGGAGCAGGTCGTTCATCCGCTGGACGTCGTGCGGGTGCAGCCCGATCGTCGGCTCGTCGAAGACGTAGGTGACGTCGGTGAGCGACGACCCCAGCTGGCGGATCATCTTGACGCGCTGCGCCTCGCCGCCCGACAGCGTGCCCGACGGCCGGTCCAGCGAAAGGTAGCCCAGCCCGATCTCCGCAAACGATTCGAGGGTGTGCCGCAGCGTGGCCAGCAGCGGCGCGACGGACGGCTCGTCCAGACCTCCCACCCACCCGGCGAGGTCGGTGATCTGCATCGCGCAGGCGTCGGCGATGCTGAGCCCCTTGATCTTCGACGACCGGGCCGCCTCAGTGAGGCGGGTGCCGCCGCACTCGGGGCACGTGGTGAAGGTGACCGCCCGGTCCACGAACTCGCGGATGTGCGGCTGCATCGCGTCGGTGTCCTTGGAGAGCATCGACCTCTGGATCCGCGGGATCAGCCCCTCGTAGGTCATGTTGATGCCCGCGATCTTCATCCTGACCGGCTCGTGGTGCAGGAAGTCGTGCAGCTCCTTCTTGGTGAACTTGCGGATCGGCTTGTCCGGGTCGTAGAAGCCCGACTCGGTGTACAGCCGGGAGTTCCAGCCGCCGCCGGTGTAGCCGGGGACAGTGAGTGCGCCCTCGTTGAGGGACTTACCGTCGTCGTACAGCTGGGACAGGTCGAGATCGGAGACCATGCCCCGGCCCTCGCACCGCGGGCACATGCCACCGGTGATGCTGAAGCTCCGGCGCTCCTTCACCCGCTGCCCGGCACGCTCCAGGGTGACCGCACCGGCTCCGCTGATCGAGGCGACGTTGAAGGAGAACGCCTGGGGCGAGCCGACGTGTGGCCGCCCCAGCCGGCTGAACAGGATGCGCAGCAGCGCGTTGGCGTCGGTGGCGGTGCCGACCGTGGAGCGGGTGTCGGCACCCATCCGCTGCTGGTCCACGATGATCGCGGTCGTCAGCCCCTCGAGCACGTCGACCTCGGGCCGCGCCAGTGCCGGCATGAAACCCTGCACGAACGTGCTGTAGGTCTCGTTGATCAGCCGCTGCGACTCCGCGGCGATCGTGCCGAACACCAGCGAGCTCTTGCCCGAGCCGGAGACGCCGGTGAACACCGTCAGCCGGCGCTTCGGGAGCTCGACGCTGACATCCTTGAGGTTGTTCACGCGTGCGCCAAGCACACGGATCAGGTCGTGGCTGTCGGCAGTGTCCAGCCCTGACGACTGCGCGTCCGTCCTCGTGGCCTTGCTCATCGTGTCTCCATCTGTCAAGCGGGACTGGCACTCACCGGGTCCTGAAGCAGTCCCAGCACGTTACCGTCCGGGTCGGTGACGGTAGCTACCAGGCGCCCGCCGCCCACGTCACGCACGGGCTCCTTCACGGTGGCACCGGCGGCGGTCACCTCGGCCAGTTTCGCCTCGATGTCTGGCACCTGCCAGTAGGCAACCGGCGAGGTCATGCCCTGCGCTGCGCCGCCCGGGACCAGCCCGATGTGCTGGCCGGCCACCTCGAAGCCGACGTAATAGGACTCGTCGGCCTGCGGCGGCACACCGAGCAGGGCGGTGTACACCGGCTTGGCCTTGGCAAGGTCAGAAACGGGATGCAGCACGGTCTTGATTCCCTGGGTGGAAGAGCCGGTCATGAGCACTCCTGACGTCGTGAGCGGTTCGGCCCGGCGGGATCGCCGGGCTCCTCAGCAGTATCGCGGCGGCGAACAGCAGGACGCTTCTCAGATCC
>JBAPYC010000605.1:0-8767 GCA_049284535.1 Streptosporangiaceae bacterium | reverse complement strand
CGGCAGCCCGGTGGCCGACGCCGCCCTGGACGGCGCGTTCGCGGCCAGCCCGTACATGCTGGACGGTTTCTGAGCCGGCGGCGGACACGCCGTCCGCGATGCGCGCCTGGCGGGCCGCGGGCCGGTAAATTCGACGCGAACAGATGTTCGCGGATTTGCGGAATGCCCCGGACCCCGACCCCCGTACCCTAACTCTGGACGGAGACTGCCTGGTGGGCCTGACATATGCGCGGCAGCCGGTCCGGGTGCTCGGGGTCGATCCCGGGCTGACCAGGTGCGGTGTCGGCGTGGTGGAGGGTGCTCCCGGCCGGGCCCTGGCCCTGGTCCGGGTCGGCGTCATCAGGACCGCGCCCGGCGATGACATCGCGGACCGGCTGCTGTCCATCGAGACCGAGATTGAGGCCTGGCTGGATGCCTGCCAGCCCGGCGCGGTGGCCGTCGAGCGGGTTTTCAGCCAGGCCAACGTGCGCACCGTGATGGGGACGGCCCAGGCCGGCGCGGTCGCGATCGTCTGCGCGGCACGCCGTGGCCTGCCCGTGGCCCTGTACACACCCAGCGAAGTCAAGGCGGCCGTGACCGGGAACGGGCGGGCCGGCAAGGATCAGGTCACCGCGATGGTGACCCGGCTGCTGCGGGTCGCCGACCCGCCGCGGCCGGCCGACGCCGCGGACGCGCTGGCGCTGGCCATCTGTCACATCTGGCGTGGCGGCGGCACCGGGCTCCGGCTCGCCGCGGCGGCCCGGGCCGGGAGGTAAACAGTGATCGCTCATCTGCGCGGGACGGTGGCCGGGGTCGCCCCGGACGGTGCCGTCATCGAGGTCGGCGGCGTGGGGATGCGGGTGCAATGCACACCCGGCACCCTCGCCGAGCTCCGGGTGGGGGAGGCAGCCCAGGTGGCCACCTCGCTGGTGGTCCGGGAGGACTCGCTCACGCTGTTCGGGTTCTCCTCCGACGACGAGCGAAACGTCTTCGAGCTGCTGCAGACGGCCAGCGGCATCGGCCCGCGGCTGGCCCTGGCCATGCTGGCGGTGCATTACCCGGACGCGCTGCGCCGCGCGGTCTCCGCTGAGGATCTGGGCGCGCTGACCATGGTCCCCGGCATCGGCAAGAAGGGTGCGCAGCGGATCGTGCTCGAGCTGCGGGACCGGCTCGGGCCGCCCGGCGAAGGCGGCGGGAGCCTGCCGGGCACCCGGCCCGCGGCACGGCTGCCCTCCTGGCGAGACCAGGTTGCCTCCGGCCTGGTGAACCTGGGCTGGCCGGCCCGGGACGCCGAGGCGGCCATCGCCGCCCTGGAGGATGAGGGCGTGGTCGACGGGGACGCCGTCGACGTGGCCACCGTGCTCCGGGCCGCCCTGCGTAAGCTGAGCAAGCAGTAGCGATGGTGTCCGAAGACGAGGCCCTGCGCCGGGCCGAGGAAGCCGAGCTCACCGCGCGGCGCGTCCGCCAGGACCGCGGTGAGGAACTGGTGTCCCCACTGGCCGACGCGGACGAGCAGGCCATCGAGAGCGCGCTGCGGCCCAAGCGGCTGACCGAATTCACCGGGCAGGCGCGGGTGCGCGAGCAGCTGTCGCTGATCCTGCAGAGCGCCCTGCGGCGCGGCCGGCCGCCGGACCATGTGCTGCTGGCTGGGCCTCCGGGCCTCGGCAAGACCACGATCGCCATGATCGTCGCCGCCGAGCTCGGCGCGCCGCTGCGCATCACCAGCGGCCCGGCCATCGAGCGCTCGGGCGACCTGGCCGCGGTGCTGTCGACGCTGAGCGAGGGCGAGGTGGTGTTCATCGACGAGATTCACCGCCTGGCCCGGCCCGCCGAGGAAATGCTGTACCTGGCCATGGAGGACTTCCGGGTCGACGTGGTGATAGGCAAGGGGCCGGGTGCTACCGCCATCCCGCTCGACATCGCGCCGTTCACCCTCGTCGGCGCCACCACGCGAGCCGGGCTGCTGCCCGCCCCGCTGCGGGACAGGTTCGGCTTCACCGCTCATCTCGACTTCTACCAGCCGGAGGAGCTCGAGGTCATCATCCGCCGGTCCGCCGGGCTGCTCGGGGTGACGCTCAGCGACGAGGGCGCGGCCGAGCTGTCCACCCGCTCACGCGGTACCCCGCGGATCGCGAACCGGCTGCTGCGCCGGGTCCGTGACTACGCCGAGGTCCGCGCCGACGGCGTGGTTACCGGGGACATCGCCCGGATAGCGCTCGAGCTCTACGAGGTAGATGAGCACGGCCTGGACCGGCTCGACCGGGGCGTGCTGGAGGCGGTGGTCCGCCGGTTCGGCGGCGGGCCGGTCGGGCTTTCCACACTGGCGGTGTCGCTGGGGGAGGAGGCGGAGACGGTCGAGGTAGTGGCCGAGCCGTTCCTGGTCCGCCGCGGCCTGCTGGCCCGGACCCCGCGCGGCCGGGTGGCGACCGCGGCCGGATGGGCTCATCTGGGACTTGAGCCCCCTGCGTCCCTCGCCGAACTGCCGACCCTGTTCGATTGACCCCACAACATAGCGCCGAGGTCACGATCACCCGCAAAAACTCGTAGCCTGTTGGTGCGCGGTAAAACCGCGGCTAAACTTCGGCAGTTGGTCGTTGGCCTCCGCCGCGACCATGCATGCGTAACCAACTGGAAGGAAGCCCCGGGTTATGGGGATTGACGCAGCCGCTGAGGCGGCCTCGAAATCATCAGGCAGCAGCTCGTTCACGTTCCTGATCCTGATCGTGCTGGTCTTCGTCGGTTTCTACTTCCTGATGATCCGGCCGCAGCGCCGCCGTCAGCAGGCGGTGCAGCAGCAGCAGCGGACCGTCAGCCCGGGCGCCCGGGTCCGGACCACCGCTGGCATGTACGCCACGGTCGTCGCGGTGGATGGCGACGACGTAATCCTCGAGGTCGCTCCCGACGTGGAGGTCCGGTACATCAAGCGCGCCATCATGGAGGTCCTGGCCTCCGGCGAGGAGGAGCCCGAGGGTGAGTCCGAGCCGTATGGCGAGCCCGAGGCGTACGGCGAGCCCGAGGCGACTGAGGACGGAACCCACGAGGACGTCCAGGACGTTGACGCAGAGGAGCACGGTGTCACGGGCGCTCACGTCGCGGACGCTCACGACGGGCTAACCCCGTCCGACAAGGACACGGTGGTCTGAGCCCGCTCCATCGCGTGAGGGATCGACCGAACTAACACAGCAAGACAGGCGGAGAAGTGGCAGCCCCAACGAAGACTGTCCCGCATCCGGGCCGGGCGCTCCTGGCGCTCGCGGTGCTCATCGTGATCATGCTCCTGGGAATCCTGGGCGGAAATCTGTTCAGTCCCGGTAGCTGGCACAAGGATTTCAAGGTCGGTCTCGGGCTCGACCTGTCCAGCGGCACCCAGGTCACCATGAAGGCGACCACCCCGACCGGCGGGGTCCCCTCGCCGGCCGAGATGAACGAGGCCATCTCGATCATCCTGAACCGGGTCAACGGCACCGGTAACTCCGGTGCCGAGGTCCAGACCGAGGGCAACCAGGACCTCAACGTGTCCGTGCCGGGCAAGACCAGCCAGCAGACCGAGAACCTGGTCAGCACCACCGCCCTGCTCATGTTCCGGCAGGTCCTGCTGGAACAGGCATACTCCGCCCCGGCCCCCTCCGCCAGCGCCTCAGCCAGCCCCAGCGGCTCGGCCAGCCCCAGCGGCTCGGCCAGCGCGAGCGCCACCCCGAAGACGAGCGCGTCGCCAACGCCCAGCGCCAGCAGCACGGCCAGTACCTCGGCCAAGGTCGTGCCGCTGGCCAGCGCCAGCGCCACGCCAAGCCCGAGTGCCTCAGCCAGCAGCAGCGCCAAGGCCAGTGCCTCGGCCAGCGCGTCGCCGAGCCCCAGCGCCACGTCCTCAGCCTCGGCCGCCAGCCCTGTCTACGGCGACACCAGCCTGGTGAACAAATCCACGCTCAAGCTGTTCGACAAGCTCGTCTGCAAGCCGGGTGACACCACCGAGTGGAAGAAGCAGGTCGGATACACCCAGTCCGAGGACTACGACAACGCCGACGCGCAGATCGTCTCGTGCGACGCTAGCGGCAATAAGTACGCGCTGGACAAGGCGGTCGTGCCGGGCACCCAGATCAGCGGGGCCACCGCCGTGCTGTCGACGACCTCCAATCAATGGCAGGTCAACCTCACGTTCAAGAGCGCGGGTGCTTCCGCCTTCGCCAAGCTGACAGCTGAGCAAGCTCAGAAGTACTACCCCAACGTCAACACCAGCAGCACCGACGCGGTGCTGGACGAGATCGCGATCGTCCTGGACGGGAACACGATCACCGCGCCGCAGACCCAGAGCGCCATCCCGGGCGGTAACGCGCAGATCACCGACTCCACCTTCACCCAGGCCAGCGCGACCCAGCTGCAGAACGTACTCAAGTACGGGTCGCTGCCGCTGAACTTCAAGATCCTCAGCGTGTCGTCGGTGTCGCCCCAGCTGGGCCGGGCCCAGCTGGTCGGCGGCCTGATCGCCGCCGCGATCGGCCTGGGCCTGGTGGTCATCTACTCGTTCCTCTACTACCGCGGCCTGGGCATCGTGTCGGTGTCCAGCCTGATCGTGGCTGGCCTGCTGGCGATGCTCTCGGTCATCCTGCTGTCCAAGTACCAGAACTTCAGGCTCGAGCTCTCCGGCATCGCGGGCCTGATCGTGGCCATCGGCATCACCGCCGACTCCTTCGTCGTGTTCTTCGAACGACTACGGGATGAGGTCCGCGAGGGCAAACAGCTCAGACCGGCGGTAGAAGCGGGCTGGAAACGCGGCCGCCGGACGATCCTGGTGTCGGACACGGTCTCGTTCATCGCCGCGCTGCTGCTGTATTACTTCTCCATCGGGGAGGTCAAGGGCTTCGCCTACACGCTCGGCCTGACCACCCTGATCGACATCGTGGTGGTGTTCCTGTTCACCAAGCCGATGGTGACCCTGCTGGCCCGGACCAAGTTCTTCAGCAACGGCTCCCCGATGTCCGGCCTCGACCCGGCCCGGCTAGGCGCCCGGACGCCATGGCGGTCCTCGGTGTCGCGCGCCGCGGTGCGGCGCCCAGCGCCCCGGAACACGGCGTCCCGGAACACGGCCCCGCGCGGTCCCGAGTCACCTAATCCTGGGGGGTCATAATGTCGCGCGTCGGCGAGATCGGCGGCAGGCTGTACCGGGGCGAGATATCGATCAACTTCGTCGGCCGCCAGCGGACCTGGTACTCGATCTCCGCGGCCATCTTGGTGATCAGCATCGTGGCCCTGCTGGTCCGCGGCCTGAACTTCAGCGTCGACTTCAAGGGCGGCGCGGTCTTCCAGTTCCAGACGCCGTCCGCCTCGGTCACCCAGGTCGAGGACACGGTGAGCGGCACCGGGGTCCAGGGTGCGATCGTGCAGCAGGTCAACGGCTCGCTGGGCCATTCCTGGCAGGTGCAGACCAGGACGCTGAGCAACGCCGAGACCAACAAGGTCCAGGACACGCTGGAAAGCAAGATCGGCGCCAAGGACATGAGCGTCCAGTTCGTGGGGCCGAGCTGGGGCAGCCAGATCAGCGGCAAGGCGATCGAGGCGCTGATCGCGTTCCTGATCGTGATCGTGCTGTACCTGACCATCGCGTTTGAGTGGAAGATGGCCGTGGCGGCGTTCGTCGCCCTCATCCACGACCTGGTCATCGCGACCGGTGTCTACGCTCTTACCGGGTTCCAGGTCAGCCCGGCCACGGTTATCGGCCTGCTGACCATCCTGGGCTACTCGCTGTATGACACAGTGGTCGTCTTCGACAAGGTCCGGGAGAATACCGCCGGCCTGCTCGGCGGCGCCCGGAGCACCTACAGCCAGGCCGCCAACCTGGCCCTGAACCAGACCCTGGTGCGGTCCATCAACACGTCCATCATCGCGCTGCTGCCGGTGGCGGCGATCCTGTTCGTCGGCGGCGGCCTGCTCGGCGCGGGCGAGCTTGAGGACCTGGCCCTGGTGTTGTTCGTCGGCATGCTGTCCGGCACCTACTCCTCGATCTTCATCGCCACCCCGGTGCTGGCCGACCTGAAGGAGCGCGAACCGCAGTATCGGGCGCTGACCAAGCGGGTAGCCGTGCGCGCGTCCGGCGGCCGGGCCGCTAAGCGCACGGCAGCCAGGACGCCGGCTCGTGCGCGCTCAGGGACCATCGCGGCCGACCCGGACGATGATCTAGCTAGCCAGCCGGACGACGCTGACCTCGATGCCGGTGCCGGTGCCGCGGCGACCGCGGACGAGCTGACTGCCACCGCGTCGCGGGCGTCCGCGCCCGCCAGCCGCGGGACCGTCCGGCCCGGGCCACGTCAGCAGCCCCGCAGAAGCGGCAGCACAGCGCGGAACCGCCCGGCCGGCAAGAAGAAGCGCCGCTAGCCCGATGACTGTACTGACCGGCGAGGAGCTCACTCGCCTGATCACGTCTCGCGTCCGGGACGTCCCCGACTACCCGCAACCCGGGGTGGTGTTCAAGGACATCGCCCCGCTGCTGGCCGACGGCGCGGCGTTTAATGCCGTCATCGACGCGCTGGCGGCTACCTACGCGCCGGTGGACAAGGTGGCCGGCATCGAGGCCCGCGGCTTCATCCTGGCGGCGCCGGTGGCGGGCCGGCTGGGCGTCGGGTTCGTGCCGATCCGCAAGAAAGGCAAGCTGCCCGGCGTCACGTTCGCGCAGGAGTACGCCCTGGAATACGGCACCGCCACCATCGAGGTGCAGACCGACGCCTTCGGCCCGGCGGATCGCGTCCTGGTCATCGACGACGTGCTGGCCACCGGTGGCACCGCCCGCGCCACCGCCGACCTGGTCGAGCGGTCCGGCGCCAGGGTGGCGGGTATCTCTGTGCTACTGGAGCTGTCGTTCCTGGCAGGCCGGGCCAAGCTGGCCGACCTGCCGGTCACCGCCCTGGTGACGGTCTAGTACTAAGGCGCCGCGGAGCCGCGGCGTTTCTCTTGCTCCACCACCTGCGGCAGGTCGCTGAGCCGGTTAGCGCCCTGCACCTGCCGGGCCATCCTCGGGTTGGCCGCGAACCGGTCCGCGTGCCGGGCCAGGAACGACCAATAGCCGGCCGTGAACGGGCAGGCCTTCGGGCCGAGCCGCACGGTCGGGGAGAACTGGCAGTCGCGGCAGTAATCGCTCATCCGGTGGATGTACGCCCCGCCGCCGGCGTATGGCTTGGTCGCCATCAGGCCAGCGTCCGCGTGCTGGGACATGCCCATCACGTTCGGCACCATGACCCAGTCATAGCCGTCCACGAAGTTGGCGTGAAACCAGCTGGTGACCTCGGCCGGGTTCCAGCCGCGCTGGAGCGCGTAGTTGCCCAGCACCATGAGCCGGACGATGTGGTGCGCGTAGCCGTGCTCGCGCACCTGGGCCAGGGCCGCGGACAGGCACCGGGCCCCGACCGCCTCGGCGTCCAGGCCGGTGAACCAGTCTGGCAGCGGGGTACGCGCCCGCAGCGCGTTACGCCGCCGGTAGCCCGGGCCGAAATGCCAGTACAGCTGCCAGACATAGTCCCGCCAGCCAATGAGCTGACGGATGAAACCTTCCGCGCTGGCCAGCGGCACCTGCCCCGCCCGGTAGGCGTCCTCGGCGGCGTGCGCGCATTCCACCGGATCGAGCAGGCCGAGGTTGAGCGCGGGGGAGAGCAGGCTGTGCGCCATCACCGGGTCGGCGGCGAGCATCGCGTCCTGCTGCGGCCCGAAGACGGGCAGCCGGTCGCGGACAAATGCCCGCAGCGCCGCCTGCGCCTCGGCTCTGGTTACCGGGAACTCTCGCGGGCCGTCCTGCCCGGTCAGCTGGACCTGGCCAGCACGCTGCCAGGCGTCCAGGTCGCGGCGGACCTGGTCATCGATCTCGTCCTCGTCAAACCGCTCCGGCGGTGGCAGCCGCATCCCGCCGGACGGCGGGGGCTCCCGGTTCTCCTGGTCGAAGTTCCACCGGCCGCCGGCCGGCTCGTCCCCGTCCATCAAGATGCCCAGCCGCTGCCGGGCCTCCCGGTAGAAGTCCTCCAGCAGGAGCCGGCGCCGGCCGCGGCGCCCTACCCAGTCGCGGAACTCCCCAGCGCTGGTGCCGAATCCGCGGGCGGGCTCCACCGTGACCTTGGGCAGCCCGCGGACGAAGCCGTCCGCGGCCATCGATGTCGGCGCGCACACGGTCAGTTCCTCATCCACCTGGGCAAGCGCCTCACGGTAGGTGCGGGCCTGGATCAGCCGGGCCTGGTCTCCGAGCTCGGCGGCCCGGTGCCGCAGGGCCGACAGCACCAGGTGTGCCCGGCGGCGGTGCACCGGCCGTCGGCCGAAGGCGGCGCGCGACTCGATCAGCAGCACCGGCTGGCCCACCTCATCCAGGAAGTGCGGGCCCAGCTGGTCGGCGAACAGCCAGCGTCTGGTCACGCTTTATCATTTCAGCACGGCGGGAATCGCAAGCATGCCACCTGGCGTTTGTCCTGTCCAAGTAGACTGATGGCTTGGCAGAGGCGAGGAGCGCTAGTGGCCGGTGACGTGATGACGACCGGCACGAGGGATGCCGACCCCGCGGCAGGAGCAGAACAGACCGCGGCCCCCGTGCCCGGCGCAAGCACGTCCGACGGCGACCAGCCTGCCGCCCCGGCCCCGCAGACCGCCGCCCAGGAGGTAGCCGCCTCCGAGGATGGCGCCTCCGGGACCGCCGCTTCTGAGACCGCCTCCGAAGTCGCTCCGGGGACCGCCCCTTCCGAAGCCGCCTCCGAACCAGGCGCCCCGAAGCCCGCCAAGCCCGCCAAGCCCGCCGCCAGCCCCGGCCCGACCGCCACCCCCGGCC
>JBAPYC010000604.1:0-8404 GCA_049284535.1 Streptosporangiaceae bacterium | reverse complement strand
GTCCTGGTCCCGCCCGGGCCGGCCGCGACCAGCCCCGCGTCCAGGGCCAGCACCACCGCGGGCAGCTCGGCGGCCGGGTCGGCGTGCGCCAGGCTGCCGCCTACCGTGCCGCTGTTACGGACCGGCTCGTGCGCCACCAGGCCGATCGCCTCAGTCACCAGCGGCGCGGCCACGGCCACCTCCGGGGACCGCTCGACCTCAGCCATCCGGGTCATGGCCCCGATGACCAGTGTGTCGCCCTCCCGCCGGATCCCGGCCAGCCCGGCCACGCGGCGCAGATCAACCAGGTAACCAGGCTTAGCCAGCCGGAAGTTCATCATCGGGATCAGGCTCTGGCCCCCGGCCAGCACCCGGGCCTCGGCATCGGCATGCTCAGCGAGGAGCCCGATTGCCTCGTCCAGGGTCGTGGGGGCGGCGTAATCAAACGGCGGTGGTTTCAACGGCGACCTCCCGAGTGCGCACTCCCGATGCTCCCTCCAGGGCGCATGAGCCGCCATGTGCACCGGCCCAGGAAACTGGCCCTGATGCTGGTCTGGTTCACATATCCCTGTGCCTCAGACTCCGCCCGGTCACGCCGGGCCGGCCTCGGCGATGTCGCGGATCATCAGCGCCATCTGCAGCTCCAGCCGGGTGCTGCTCTCGGCTAGGCGGCGCCCGGTGAGCTGCTCCACCCGGCCGAGCCGGTAGGTCACCGTGTTGCGGTGCACGACCAGGGCCTGCGCCGCGGCTGCCGTAGAGCAGCCGGCCGCGAGCCAGGCGCTCAACGTGGCGATCAGGTCGCCGCCGTGCCGCTGCTCGTGTGTCTCCAGCGGCTCTAGCAGCCGCGCGGAGAATCGCCGGAGGGCGTCCGGGGTGCCAGTCTCGAGCAGCAGCGCGGACAGGCCGAGCGCTCCGGCGTCGATGAACCCGCCCGCCAGGCCGCCGGTGAGGTGCAGCGCCAGCGCCCCGCGGGCGACCCGGAACGCACTGGCGTAGCCGGCCACGTCCCGGGCCAGCGCCCCGGCCACCATCGTCGCCACACCCTGCCCGCTCAGCGCCTGGGTCGTCTTGGCCAGGATGCGGCGCAGCGTGTCGCCCGGGTCGGGTTCGGCCGGGTGCAGAAGCACGTGCAGCCCGTCGTAGGAGCCGACCAGCGGGACCGGCCCCGGCTCGGCCGCCGCGCGCACCAGCTCGGGCAGCCGCACGGTGGTCGGTACCACGCCGTCCACAGCCAGCAGGGCGACCATGTGCGGCCGGGACAGGTCGTGCCCGATGGCCGCGGCCCGGTCCAGCACGGCCTGGGGATGGACCGGCCCGCCCTCGCGCAGCAGGTCGCCCAGCAGGTCGCCGGACAGTCGGCTCTGCACGTCGAGGACGTGCCGCTGTTGCAGCAGCAGCAGCGCAACGACCAGCGCGAACCGCTCGATGACGCGCAGCTGGACCGGCTCGGGCTCGGCCGCGGGCGCGGTGACCCACAGGCGCCCGGCCAGCTCGCTGCCTAGCACCACCGGCGCGGACCAGGCGGCCGTGCCCCCCGGCACCCGAACTACCTGGTACCTCCCGCCCACCTCCCCGTTGTCGAGTGCGGCGCGCAACGGACCCGCCCGGCGGGCGGCCAGGTCGGGCGGTGGCCGATAGCCCTGCTCCGGCGCGCGGGCCAGGATCCGGCCGTCGGCGTCCTCCACCGTGACCGAGGCCCGCAACGCGGTTGCCAGCGCGCCGACCAGTCCGGACAGCTCCACCTCGTCCAGTACCAGCTGCATGAGCTGGTGGTGCTGCTGCTCGGCCCACTCCAGTACCGCCCGGCCGCGGCGCAACTCGTCGTTGGCCCGGGACAACTCGCGGATGACCTCCTGCTGCTCGGCGCGCAGACGGGTGGTCTCCAGGGCCAGCGCGGCCTGGCCGCCGAGCAGCTCGATCAGCTCCAGCTCCGGCGGGCCGAACTCCCGGGCCGTCACCGAGTAGGCCACGATGACGCCGGCCTTCTCATCCGAGCCGCGCAGCGGGGAGGCCAGCAGCGCCTGGTACCCCTGGGTCGGGGCCAGATCCTGCAATCGCCCGTAACTGGCCGCATCCCGGACGTCGGGGACCACGATCGTGCGGTCCTCGCGGTAGGCCCGGGCCGCCGGAGTATCCAAGGCGGCGCTGGGCGGGTGTATCTGCAGCGACTGGCCGCCGCTGACCTGGGCCAGGTAGTGCGGATTCAGGCCGCTGCAGCCGGCGATGTGCAGGCGCTGGCGCTGTTCATCGGCCAGCATCACTGCGCAGAACTCGAAGCCGATCAGCTCGCACGCCTGCACCGCTACCCGGTTCAGCACCTCTTCAAGAGGCTCGGCGGCGTTGACCGCACGGGCAATCTCGCTCACGGCCGACATCCACGACCGCAGCGACGTCGGTACCTGGGACACGCTCACATCGTCTAACCATCCTCAACTGCCCACCCGAAGGCAAGGTTGGCTGCCCGGGCATTTCTGTCGAGTATGGCCGATCTGCGCATACGGGCCCCGGCCACGGAAAATCCCGGGCAGCGCGGCCGGGCAGCGCGGCCGGACGGCGCATCCGAGGCGTGCCCGGCCCGTTCGCTAACCTGCTTTGACTGAGGGCATCGCCGCGAGGCGGCTGGCCGTCATTTCCCTCGCCGAGCTTGTGTCGGTGGCGATCAGGGCGGCGACGGCCGGGTAACAGCGCAGCTTGTCTAGGCAGCGGCGGCGGGTGGGCCCGATGCTGCCGACTGGGATATCCAGCCGGGCGCTGATCTCGGCATAGGGCACGGGCGGGTCCTCAAGCAGCAGGGCGATCAGCCGCTGACCGAAGGGCGGCAGGGCCGCGCACGCCTCGCGCAGTGCGGCGTGGCGCTCGGCCGCCAGCAGCTCCTGTTCGGCCGTCCGGGACTGCTCATCCGCGATGAGCTCGGCGTCTGTCACATATCCGGTCGCCGACGATCTCTGCGTGGCGCTCAGGACCCGAAGACACTCCCTCCGGGTCACGGTGGCAAGCCAGCCCGGAAGGGCGGCCGGGTCGCGGATCTTGCCCAGCTGGCCCATCAGCTGCAGCCACACGTCCTGGGCGACGTCCTCGGCATCGGCGTCGCGTAGCCGGTGTTTGCGGCAGATGGACCAGATCAGCGGGACGAACCGCTCCACCAGCGCATCCCAGGCGTTCTTCTCGCCTTGTGCGGCGCGAGTCACAAGGTCAATGACCACCGGGTTGTCACGCACCGGGTCATCACCTGTCCGTGCCGGTGGCCGGCGACCACGGTTGGCAGACCCGCCGTGGCGGCGCCGTAGCGGGGTGGTACGCCGCCGCTACCGACGGTGTTTCCTTGTCTGCCTGTGCCCCGATGGCGGGGGGCATTGCAGTCATGATCTGATCCTCCGTACTGCTTGGAACGGGTCGGGATCGGCTGAATCCACAGATGAGGTGGCGTATAAGGGATGTCTTTCTTCCTGGCCGCGAGCTTGTCGTTGTACTCCACTGTGGCCAGCAGCGGGGGCGTTCACCATACGTAGCCAGCCACAGGACACACACAGGATTAGGATCATGGCGAGGCCGTGCGTGCAGCGGAGCCAGGAGCGGGCTGGCAGCGGGCGGGCGGAGGGACTATAGGGCCTGTGGCGGAGCAGGGTGAGCTGGGTTTCGGGGGGCTGCTGCGGCAGCTGCGCAACGACGCCGGGCTGACGCAAGAGGAGCTGGCTGCCGCCGCGCAGGTGAGCCAGCGGGCGGTTAGCGATCTGGAACGGGGCATCAACCACACCGCCCGCAGGGACACCGCTTTGTTGCTGGCAGAGGCGCTGAACCTGGCCGAGCCGGTGCGCCCCTTGTTCGCCGCGGCGGCCCGCGGCCGCGCCCCGGCCGCGGCAGTGCTTACGGCCCTGCAACAGCAGCCGCAGGCGGCATCCTGGGCCGCGGACGGCGTGCATGGCTTCCCGGCCGCGCTGACCAGCTTCATCGGCCGGGCCGAACCACTGCGCGAGGTCGCGGGCCTGCTTTGCGATCACCGGCTGGTGACGGTCACCGGGCCGGGCGGAGCCGGCAAGACCCGGCTGGCCGTGCAGGTGGCCCGGCAGATAGCGGGGCGGTTCGCCGATGGGGCATGGCTGGTGGAGCTGGCGCCGGTGGCCGATCCCGCTCAGGTGGCGGCGGCCGTGGCCTCAGCGCTGGGGGTGCGCGAGCAGCCGGGACTGCCGGCGGCCGAGGCGCTGGCGCGGGCATTGCCCCGCCAGCAGGTGCTGCTGGTGCTGGACAACTGTGAGCACGTGATCGGCGCGGCCGCGGCGTTGTGCGCGGCGCTGCTGGCGGCTTGTGATGATCTGCGCGTGCTGGTGACCAGCCGGGAACCGCTGCGGGTGGGCGGGGAGGCCAGGTACCGGCTAGCGTCGCTTGCCCTGCCGGATCTGGATGACCTGGCTGAGGCAGCCCGGGCGGAGGCGGTGGCGCTGTTCGCGGCCCGGGCCCGGGACGCGGATGCGCATTTCACGCTGGATGGCCAGAGCGCCCCGGCGGTGGCGCGGCTGGTGACCCGGCTGGATGGGATGCCGCTGGCGATCGAGCTGGCGGCGGCACAGGTGGAGGTGCTGGGCCTGACCGGACTGCTGGGACGGCTGGATGAGCGGCTGGCGCTGCTGGCGGGCGGGGACCGGCTGGCCCCGTCTCGGCAGCGGTCGCTGGCAGCGACCGTGGCATGGAGTTACCAGCTCCTGGATGAGGCCGAACGACGGGTGTTCCGCGCCGTGTCGGTGTTCCCGACGGCGTTCACCCTGGAGGGCGCCGAGGCGGTCGCGGGGGAAGCCGCCAGGCCAGCGGTGCTGCGGCTGGTGGACTGCTCGCTACTGACCCCGCCGCGGGACGGGCCGGATGGCCAGCCGCGGTATCTGATGCTGGAGACGCTGCGCAGCTACGGGGCCGAGCGGCTGGCCGAGGCCGGGGAGCAGGATCAGGCCGCCGCCGCTCTCGCCGGGTATGTGCTGAAGATGGCCGAGCAGGACGCGGCGGGGCTGCAGACCAGGACGGGGGAACGGGAGGCTGCGCGCTGGCTGGACGCGGAGGACGCCACCATGCGGCAAGTGCTGGCCTGGGCCACGGGCCACGACCCGGAGATGGCGCTGCGGCTGGCGATCGCGCTGGGCTGGTGGTGGTTCCTCCGTGGCCGGCTGGCCGGTCAGTACCGGCTGCTGGCCGAGGTCACCGGGTACGCCGAGGTGGGCAGTGACCGGTGGTGCGCCGTGCAGTTCCTGCTCGCCTGGTCAGCCGAGTTCTCGGCCGATATGACTCGGGCGGTGGAGCATTTCACCGTCCTGCACGACGCGGTGGCGGGCCGGCCGCCGTCGTCGGTGCTGGCAGACGCTCTGGCCGGCCGGTCGTACGCGTTGCGGGATCTGGGCCAGATTCGGCAAGCCGCCTCCGATGCCCGCCGTGCCCTGGCTGTGGCCCGCGAGGTCGGCCATCCGTTCGGGGAGGTGGTGGCCCTCCTGGATCTCGCCTTGGCCGCCGCGGCCGTCGGCGACCTGGGCGACGCCGTGCGGCTGGCCCGGCAGGCCGGCCAGGTCCCGGGCGACATCCCTGCCTCGATAACCCGGACATGCAGCGTGTGGCTGACCGAGGTACTGATCCAGGCCAACGACTTCGCCGCCGCCGAGCGTGTCTGCGCGGACGGGCTGGCCGCGTCCCGGGACGCGGGCGACATGGTCAACTTGCCAACCCTGCTGGCCCGGATGGCGCTGCTGGACCTGTGGGCGGGCCGAGTCAAGGACGCCGCGGCGTACGTGCGGGAAGCACTCCAGCTTGCCTTGCGGACTGGCATCTGGTTCGCGGTCTACCTGGACTGCTGCGGGCACCTGTGCGCCGTAACCGGACGCCAGGCCGAAGCCGTCACGCTGTGGGCCGCGTATGCCGCGGTCCTGCCGCGCGACCAGGACTGGCCGGGGGACGCACGGCTACGGCAAGAACCGCTGCGTGCAGCCCGGCGAACGCTGGGTCCTGATCAGACGCGGGCGGCCGAGGAGCGCGGCGCGGCGATGAGCTGGGCCACCGCGGCCGAATACGCCCTGATGCTCACCGGCTCGGACCCGCAGCAGCTGCAGGCGCCGGAGCCAGGGCTGGGAAAGCTCAGCACCCGGGAACGGGAGCTGGTCACCCTGGTCGCCCAGGGCGCCACCAACGCCCAGATCGCCACCCAGATGCTCATCAGCGTTCGCACGGTCGGCTCGCACCTGGACCGGATCCGGGACAAGACCGGGTGCCGGCGCCGCGCCGACCTGACCCGGCTGGCCCTGACCGCAGGCCTGGTCTAGCCAAACGAGCCGTTACTGGCTACCCGCGCACCGGCCTCCAAGGTTATGAGTGTGGGTCATTTGACCCCCGGGGCCGTCCTGTCCCAGATCCCGAACGCATTCGGGAGTTTTGCCACCGTCGGCTCCAGATCCGCGCAGTGCCGCGCCAGGACCGAGCGCATCGTGTTGTCCGCGATCCAGGTCATGCCCTCGGGTGTGTAGACCTCATCGGTGAAGGAGTCGGTGAAGAACCGGTCGCTGTTGAGCCGCCGCGAGGCCATCAGGATGAAGATGCGGAACGCCGTGTCGCTGAAGGCGAAGCCCTCTGGGAAGTCCTCGGCCATGACGCCGGGGATGAGGTCGAGGTCGTCGATCTTGCCGCCGTACACGTCGTGCAGTTCCTCCGCCCAGACCTTATTGCTCGTCACCTCGTCGAAGGTCTGTGGCACGGGCATGTGCAGCAGGCGCCGGAACTCGCAGTACCGCGGCACCCCGAGCTCACGGCAGCGCAGGATGTCCAGCGCTGCCATGTCCATGTACGCGCCGTTGTCGGGCCGCTGAAAAGCCTGCAGGCCTTTCGGGAAGTTGTGCAGCGTGACCAGACCCGGGTTCATCGTGCCGAAGGTGTAGATGATGTCGGTCAGACGCTGGTCCCGCAGGATCGGGACGGCTTGCGGCCCGGTCAGCTCGGTGAAGGACAGCGGCCCGAGTGTCGGCGCGTCGTCGCGCGCCGACCGGAAGTCGAAGTCGTCCGGCACGAGCGGGTGCATCCGGTACACGGCGACGAATTCTTCGGTCAGCGCGTACGGCACGCCGTAGTCCTCGGTGCCGGTGCCCGGAATGCCGCGCAGTGCCTCATTCCTGGAGATCGTCGCGACGAAGTTGTGCAGTTTGGGGCCGGCCAGGCCCCACCAGTTCGCGTACAGCCCTTCGACGGCCGTGGGGTGGGCGGTGACCGCGGGGGTCCACTCGACGGTGTGGATCTTGGCGATCAGCGCGCAGGTAATCAGCCGGGCCTTGGCGAACAGCGTCTCGTCATCGAAATCGGGGTGGGCCGCGGCAAGCATGGCGGCGATGCTGTTGTGTTCCATCGAGAACAGCGTCTGCATCACGCCCAGGCCGAGCCAGAAACCTGGCACCAGGGCCGGATCGTCCTTGGGGTCGGGCGGGACCGGCGGCAATCCGTCGATCACCCGCAGCCGCCCGCCCGCGCCTTCACGGAGAAACTGCTGCTGGGCGAGGTCATTGCCGTAGATCGACGATCCATCCCACCAGTGCGTGTTCACGTTGAGGTGGGTCGGGGGCAGCGCCGAGTCAGCAGGAGCGGTCGGGTCGGGCGCCACGCGCATGACGACCACGGGAGGCGCGGGCCAGTCGTCGTCCTTGACCGCCGGCAGAACCCATGGGTTCTGGCTGGGACTCGTGCCGTGCTTGATCCAGTCGTGGAGCATGAACTGCAGCCACACCGCGATCAGGGCATTACCAGAGGTGGCCGCGTTGAACGTATCGCGCGTCATCAGCTTGCGGCTGATCTCGCGCGGGTTCGGCACCATCATCCGGTCCTGGTCAGGCCAGGTGTCAGCCAGCGGCACGTTACGCCCAAACCGCGTGCTGGCCATCCCCATCTCGGGGTGCTCCAGGTCATTCCAGCTGCCATCCGCCGTGCGGGCGGTCCGGTACGACTCGTCATACGCAGGCGGCTGGACAGGATCAACCGCGGGAAGCCGGGACGTATCGAAAAGGTTCTCCTGCCGGAGCGTGTCACGGATGCCGATGAGCTCAGCCAGGCCAGCCAGTTTCGGCAACCTGTACCACGGGTGCCTGACCGCCACCTTGTCCACGATCTCGTCGTAAGAACGCCTGACCAGGCCAGGGCGATCAGGCACATCCGACGTGCTGACACCCTTGGGTGGTTCAGCGGGCGAATTCATGGCTGCTCCTTTCTCCCATCTCGTTCCGCGTCCAAGTCCTATAAGGACAGTGCAGCCAGATCCGCCAGCTGATACAGGCACTGCCGGGCCGATGCGCGGAAGCCGGGACAATCTGACGCGCCTACACCGCCGGGGTGAGCGCAGTGGCGGCGCTGGGCGGGCCGCCGACCCCGGCCGGTGCCCCGGGGAAACCACGATCACCTTCCAGTACTTCGCGATCCCGGC
>JBAPYC010000603.1:0-4447 GCA_049284535.1 Streptosporangiaceae bacterium | reverse complement strand
CCAGTCACCCAGGTCGTCGGCGTTGGCGCCGGACAGCACGGCGGCGAATCCGCGGCGCCGGGCCAGCGCGGCCAGCCGCTCGTACAGCTCGGATTTGCAGTAGTAGCAGCGGAAGCGGTCGTTGCGCCGGTAGTCCTCGCGCTCCAGCTCGGCCGTGCTGATCAGCTCGTGCCGGACGCCGACGGCCCGGGCCACCGACCGGGCGCCGTCCAGCTCACCGGACGCGAGAGCCGGCGAGACGGCGGTGACGGCGAGGGCTTGCTCCCCGAGCGCCCGCGCCGCCAGCGCAGCGACCAGGGAGGAGTCCACCCCGCCGGAGAACGCGATCAGGGCGCTGCCCAATCCGGCCACACGCTCGGTCAGCTGGCCGGCCAGCGCGTTAAGCTCGTCAGGCACGCCGTTCCCTTCTCGTTGCCCCGGCCCGTTCACCCATGGGCAGGCGCCCGATCCCATCCCTGGCCGGCCGCCCGTCAACCACAGCTGATCGTATGATGCGGACTATACGCTTCGGCACTTCAGGAGGTCTCGTGCCCATCGAACAGGCAGAGTTCGGCCGCACCGGCCACCAGAGCAGCCGGGTGATCTTCGGCGGGGCGGCTCTCGCGCACGTCTCCCAGCGGGTCGCGGATGAGACCCTGGATGTCCTGCTCGCCCACGGGGTGAACCATCTGGACGTGGCCTCGGACTACGGCGAGGCAGAGGTGCGCCTCCGGCCGTGGCTTCAGCGCGAACCGGGCCATTTCTTCCTGGCCACCAAGGGCGACGAGCGCACCGCAGCTGAGGCCCGCGAGGAACTGCACCGGTCCCTGGACCGGATGGGCGTCGACCACGTCGATCTCTGGCAGATGCACGCCCTGGCCGATCCCATCGAGTGGGACATCGCCCTGAGTCCTGGCGGGGCGCTCGAGGCCGCGATTGAAGCCCGGGAGCAGGGCCTCATCCGCTGGATCGGGGTGACCGGCCACGGCAGTCAGATCGCCGCGACGCACCGCCGCAGCCTCGAGCGGTTCGACTTCGACTCGGTGCTGCTCCCGTACAACTTCGTCACCATGCAGAACCCGTACTACGCCGAGAACTTCAACGCCTTGTACGAGACCTGCCGCGAGCGGCGCGTCGCGGTGCAGACGATCAAGTCGATCGCGCTGCGCCCCTGGGCGGGCCGGCCGCACACCCGGTCGACCTGGTATGAGCCGCTTGAGCAGCAGGATGACATCGACCTCTCCGTGTGGTGGGCGATGAGCCGCCCCGGGGTGTTCCTGTGCAGCGTGGGGGACCTGGACCTGCTCCCGAAAGTCCTCGACGCGGCCAGCCGGTTCGACGGGGCGGCCGGGGCTCCGGACGACGCGGCGATGAGCGCGCTGGCCGACCGGACGGCGGCCGACCCGCTGTTCGTCTGACCGGGGTCGCACTGATCACGCCGGCCGCCCTGGTCGCGGGATTGCGGGAGTTCGCGGCGGTCTTGACCGTCGCCTGCAATGCCTCCCCGAGGCGGGGCATCATGACGCCCGGGAAGCGACCGTGACCGCGCTCGGCTCAGTGGATACGATCGGCCCATGATAAGGGTCGTGTAAGGCGCGTGACGTTCTCCGGTGGCGGCGGGCCTCGTGGCGGCGGGGCCGGTGCGAGCCTGTCGGATGCCAGGGCGGGTGTGGAGTCAGCGCTGCGTGACCGCCCGCTGCTGCGCCGGATTTTCCGGTTGTTCCGCCCCTACCGGCGGGAGCTGTGGGTCATTGCCGGTCTCATCGTGGTGACGAGCGGCCTGGGGGTGGTCTCCCCGCTGCTGCTGAAGGTGGTCTTCGACCGGGCACTGTTTGTTCCGGGCGGCCCCCGGCTTGGCCTGCTGTATGTGCTCCTGGCGCTGATGGTCGCGTCCACGGTGGTCGGCGCGCTGGTGGGCATCTGGCAGAACTACCTGACCACCGCGGTGGGGCAGCGCGTGCTCCGCGATCTGCGGACGCAGCTCTACACCCACCTGCAGAGCCTTTCGCTGCGCTTCTTCACGGCCACCCGGACCGGCGACATCCAGAGTCGGCTGGCCAATGACGTTGGCGGTCTGCAGTCTGTCATCACCGACACCGCCAGCACGATTTTGTCGAACGCCGTGACCCTGATCAGCACCATAATCGCGATGCTGCTGCTCTCGTGGCAGCTGACCGTGCTGTCGCTCGCGCTGACCCCGCTGTTCGTCTGGCTTACCGGGCGCGTTGGCCGGACCCGCCGGCGGATCTCCGGGGAAACCCAGGGGGCGCTGTCGGACATGAGCGCGCTGACTGAAGAGACGCTGTCGGTATCCGGGGCTCTGCTGTCGAAGCTGTTCAACAGCCAGCGGCGCGCGGCGGCGGTATACGTCGAGGAGAACGAGCGGCTGGCGATCCTGAGCATCCGTCAGCAGCTGGTCAGCCGGGCGTTCTTCGCCGTCGTGTCGACGTTCTTCTCCATCACCCCGGTGCTGGTCTACTTGCTGGCCGGGCTGGAGCTCGCGCACGGAAACAAGGCTCTCACCGCCGGGACCGTCGTCGCGGTGACCACCCTGCAGTCCCGGCTGTTCCAGCCGATCGCCCAGACCCTGACGACCGCCACAGAGGTATCCGGCTCGGTCGCGTTGTTCAACCGCATCTTCGATTATCTCGACCTGAAGCCGGACATCACCGACCGGCCGGGAGCCCGGCCGGTCGTGCTCAGCGACGTCCACGGCGAGGTCCGGCTGGATGATGTGTGGTTCACCTATGAGCCGGACCGGGCCGGCGATCCGGCTGACACCTGGGCCCTGCGGGGTGTCGACCTCGTCGTTCATCCAGGCCGGCTCGCCGCCCTCGTCGGGGCGAGCGGCGCGGGCAAGACCACCATCAGCTATCTCGTGCCGCGCCTATATGACCCGACCCGGGGAACGGTCAGCCTGGACGGCACTGACCTGCGTGATCTCACGCAGGAAAGCATCGCAGCCGCGGTGGGCATGGTGACCCAGGAGAGTTACCTGTTCCACGCCACCATCCGGGACAACATCGCCTTCGGCCGGCCGGACGCCACGCTTGACCAGGTCGAGGCCGCGGCCCGGGCCGCCAACATTCACGACCGGATCATAGAGTTCGAGAATGGTTACGACACGGTCGTCGGCGAGCGCGGCTACCGCCTGTCCGGTGGGGAGAAACAGCGCCTGGCGATTGCCCGTGTCCTGCTGAAAGACCCACGGATCCTGGTCCTGGACGAGGCCACCTCGGCGCTCGACACCGTCAGCGAGCGGCTGGTCCAGGCCGCCTTGGTGCCGCTTATGGCGGGGCGGACGACCATTGCCATCGCGCACCGGCTGTCCACCATCCGTGCCGCCGACATCATCTTCGCCATGGACCACGGCCGAGTCGTCGAATCGGGTACTCACAGTGAGCTGCTGGCCATCGAAGGCTTCTACGCACGCCTCTATAACGAGCAGTTCAGCGACGGGATCGTCGAAGCCAAATGCGCCGACGGGGTACGCCTTTCCGACGGGCATGTCATCACGCTGGAGCGCCCCCGGGAGCCCGCCGGCCTGGAGGACAGCGGCCCGGCCCCGGCGCCGCAACCAGTCAGCCGCTGAAAGGCCGCCGCGATCGCCCGCAGTAACGGCATCGCCGGCGCCAGCCATCTGGCGTGGCGTGCCGGCCACTGGCGGGCGGGTGCGCGGAGGCACCAGCCTTGTAATGGTTACTTCGGTTGGTGTCGCGCCGGGCAACCGCCGATCAGGCTTGGGGAACCAGCGGGCGGATACGACAGGTCCGCTGATCCGCGAACTGTTCTTAATGGACCGAAGCGGCAGCCCGCTGGGCTTTTCTCGCGAGCTGGCTGCCCTTCCGCGAGCGTCTGAAGATAGGGTCCTGGGTTGTGCGCCCGGTGACCACGCCATCAGCCCGCTCCCGGAGCACGGGAGAGTCCCGATGACCGCATCAATTCCGGCTAGTGCCCCGGTCGCGTCCCCGGCTCGGTTCCATGTCACGGTCGCCAGCCCGGTGGGGCCGCTGACTGTGGTGGCCACGGCCGGCAGCTTGACGGGCCTGCATGTGGACGCGCCTCGCCACGGGCCGGGTGCGGCTGCCCTGGGCGCTCCTGGCGACAGCACGGCCGCGCCGTTCGCCGCGGCCGCCTGGCAGCTAACCGCCTATTTCGCCGGTGAGCTGACCTGTTTCGACCTGCCGCTCGAGCCAGCAGGCACGCCGTTCCAGCGTCAGGTCTGGGCGGCACTGCGCGGCGTCCCTTACGGGCAGACGGTGACCTACGGGCAGCTCGCGGCCCAGCTCTGCCGGCCAGGAGCCAGCCGTGCGGTGGGACTGGCTAACGCCAGGAACCCGATCTTCATCATGGTGCCCTGCCACCGTCTGATCGGTGCGGACGGCAGGCTGAGAGGATACGGCAGCGGGATCGCGCGTAAACAGTTTCTGCTCGACCTCGAGCGCCAGCGGACGGCTGGATCGCCGCA
>JBAPYC010000602.1:0-2614 GCA_049284535.1 Streptosporangiaceae bacterium | reverse complement strand
AGCAGGATCGTGCCGGCGGCCAGGATGACGGTGTAGACCGGGCCGGCCAGGCCCGCGGGGCGTCCCAGCCAGGCCACCAGCCAGAGCACCAGGCCAGCGAGAGTGGCCAGGCTCCGGGCCCGCGCGAGCGTCATATCGCCTGATGCTAGTCCGTCACCTTTTTCTTGCCTTGAGCATATATATAGTTGACTTAGGCAATCGATAGCGATCGGAGACGGCATGAGCGAGCTGACCGCAGACGATCAGGCGACGGTGACGGCCACAGATACGGAGCCAGGCGCCCCGGGCGCGGAGGACGCCACGGTGGCGGCGGTGCGCGGGTTCAACCGGTTCTATACCAATGTCATCGGCCTGCTCCGGGGCAAGTACCTGGACACCCCGTACTCCCTGACCGAGGCACGGCTGCTGTTCGAGCTGGGTCAGCGCCAGACCAGCGAGGTCGCCGACCTGCGCCGCGTGGTGGACATCGACCCCGGTTACCTCAGCCGGATCCTGGCCCGGTTCTCCGCCGACGGCCTGATCACCCGGCAGCGCTCGGCCGCGGACGCACGACGCCAGGTCATCGGGCTGACCGCCACCGGGCGGGCCGCGATCGCGGGGCTGGACGCGCGGTCGGCCAGGCAGACCAGGCAGATGCTGGCCGGCCTGCGGGACGACGACCGGCGACGGCTGCTCGAGGCCATGCGCGTGATCACCGGGATCCTCACCGCCTCACCGCGGCCCCGCGGATACCTGCTCCGGGAGCCCCGGCCGGGCGATATGGGCTGGGTGGTGCAGCGCAACGCGGCGGTGTACGCGCAGGAGTTCGGCTGGGACAGCACCTACGAGGCGCTGGTCGCGCGGATCGTCGCGGATTACGTGGACCACCGGGAGCCCGGCGCGGAGGCGGCCTGGATCGCCGAGGTCGACGGGGCGCCCGCGGGCTGCGTGTTCTGCGTGCGGGAGGACGCCAGCACGGCCCGGCTGCGGCTGCTGCTGGTCGAGCCCTGGGCCCGGGGCCTGGGCATCGGGGCGCGGCTGGTGGACGAGGTGCTCGGGTTCGCCCGGCAGGCCGGCTACACGCGGATCACGCTGTGGACCAATGATGTGCTCACCGGCGCCCGCCGGATCTACCAGCGGGTCGGCTTCACCCTTGACGACGAGAACCAGCACCACAGCTTCGGCAAGGACCTGACCGGCCAGAACTGGTCCCGCGACCTGTGACAGCGCGGCCGGGACCGAGCGGACTCAGGCCACCAGCAGCTGGCGGAGGTAGTCGGCGCTGGCCCGGACGTCCTTGAGCGGACCCTCGTCGCGGGGCTCCTCGATGAGGATGGTGTCCTGCTCCAGGACATACCAGCCGCCATAGCCGCGGCCCCGGAGGTAGCTGACGATGGCGGCGAAGTCGACGTCACCGTGGCCCAGCGGCCGGTACATGCCGCGCCGCACACCCTCGGTGTAGGTCAGCCGGCCCGACCGGACCTGGGCCGCGATCGTGTCGTCGACGTCCTTGAAGTGGGTATGCGCGATGCGATCCGGGGCCTGCCGGGTGAGCTCGGCCGGGTCGGTGCCGCCGATCAGCAGGTGCCCGGTGTCCAGGCACAGTGAGATGCCCGACCCCTCGAGCACTCGCTGCACCTCCTCGCCGCGCTCGACCATCGTGCCGACGTGGGGATGCAGGACGGCGCGCACGCCGCGCCTGCTCGCCAGGGCCATCAGCCGGTCCAGGTTGCCGAGCAACGTCTTCCAGCCAGATTCATCCAGGTCAGGGCGGGCATCGTAGCCGTCCTGGCCGGTAGCGGCGGACAGCACCAGCACGTCGGCCCGGGCGGCGTCGTAGCTGTCCAGCAGGTGGGCGATTTCGGGGACCGGGTCGTGGCCGGACTCGTGCAGCACGACGGGGGTGAACCCGCCGACCGCGGTGAGGTGCCGGGCGGCCAGCAGCTCGGCCATGACCGCCGGGTCGGCGGGCAGGAACCCGTCCGGGCCGAATTCGGTGGCGGCCAGGCCGACCTCGGTCATCTCGGCCAGCACCCGGTCCGGGCTGAGCTGATAGCCCCAGCCGGGTACCTCGCATACACCCCAGGAGATGGGCGCGCCGGCGATCTTTCCGCTCGGGGTGGTCATTTGTGGATCTCCTTCGGGCTGGCCTGGCCGCGGGTGCGCCAGGCGGGGTTGGCGACCGCCCGCGGCTCACGGCCGCCGAGCACGTCGAGAATTCCCTGGGCCGCGGCGGTGAACGTGGCCGCGGTAGCCCGCCTGCTCAGCCCCATCAGATGCGGCGTGAGGACCACGTCGGGATGGCTGTACAGCGGATGCGGGCCAGGCGGCTCGGGGTCGAACACGTCCAGGCCGACGCCGGCCAGCCTCCCGCTGGCCAGTGCCCGCCAGACGGCGTCGGTGTCGACCAGGCCGCCCCGGCTGCAGTTGACCAGGATCGCGCCCGGCCGGACCCGGGCCAGGAAGGCGTCGTCGACCGTGTGCCGGGTCCGCTCGGTCAGCGGGAGGTGCAAGCTGATCACGTCGCTGCCCGCGGCCAGCTCGGCCAGGCTGGCGCAGCGCCGCCCGGCGGGCACCTCGCTCACGGGGTCATAGGCCAGCACGGCCATGCCGAAGGCGGCGCCCAGGTCGGCCG
>JBAPYC010000601.1:0-1770 GCA_049284535.1 Streptosporangiaceae bacterium | reverse complement strand
GGTGACGGCCGAGGGGTCGTTCGGCTCGCTGCGTGACCTGCGGCTGGACCCGCCGCCCGTGCAGCAGCCGCGGCCGCCGATATGGGTGGGCGGCCGCAGGCCGGCCGCGATGCGCCGGGCTGGGTGCTTCGCCGACGTCTGGATGCCGTACATGGTCAGCCCGGACTCGTTCGCGCGCAGCCTGGCCCAGGCGCGCGAGTTTGCCGGGCAGGCCGGGCGGGATGCGGACGCGCTGGCCGGGGCGGTATTCCTGTGGGGCAACGTCGACGCCGACCCGGCCCGGGCCCGGCGCGAGGCGGTGGCCACGGTAGGCCGGGCCTATGCCCAGGACTTCGAGCCGCTGGCCGACCGCTACCTGCTGCACGGCGACCCGGACATGGTCCTGGCCAGGCTGGCCGAGTACGCCGCGGCCGGGGCCGGCACCGTGATCTTCTCCGCCGCCTGCCCGCCGGAGCGGCGCCAGGCCGTGATCACCCTGTTCGCCGAGGCGGTACTGCCCCGGCTGGCCGCCCTGCGGGCGCAGGGTTTATCCCGGGGCGGCCGGGTAGCGGGGGCGGCGGAAGGAAGTGATCAGATGAAGGCCGACGACGCCGTCAACAAGACCGGCACCCCGGATAAGGACTACAACCTGATCTGGTACCTCGAGGCGTGCCTGAGCAACGTGGTCAAGTGCGAGAACTTCATCCAGGACGCGACCCAGTCCGGGGACAGTGAACTGGCCGAGTTCTTCCGCCGGGCGCAGGCCGACAGCCGCAAGGGTGCCGAGCTCGGCAAGGGGCTGCTGCGCTCGCGGCTGGGCTGACGACGGAACTGGGCTGACGACGGAACTGGGCTGAGGACGGAGCGGGCGTCATGAACGCTGACCCCTACGACAGCGACCCCTACGACCTTGCGCGCTTCGTGGCGGCCCAGGACGATGCCGGGACCTACGGCCACGCCGTGGCCGAGCTGCGCCGTGGCAGCAAGGCCAGCCACTGGATGTGGTTCGTGTTCCCGCAGATCCGCGGGCTGGGCCACAGCCACGTGTCCCGGATGTACGCGATCTCCGGCCTGGACGAGGCCCGGGCCTACCTGGCCCATCCCGTGCTCGGGCCGCGCCTGGCCGAATGCGCGACGATCGTCGCGGGCCTGTCCGGCCGGACCGCGGAGCAGATCTTCGGCGGCATCGACGCGCTTAAGCTGCGGTCGTCCATGACGCTGTTCTCCCGCGCCGCCCCGGACCAGGCAGTGTTCGGCCAGGTGCTGGAGAAGTACTTCGGTGGCGAGCCGGATCCCGCGACCGAGCAGCGCATCTGACCGATCTCTGCCCTGGGAGGCATCATGACCAGCCCGCCGCAGGTCGTCGAACTGGAGTCGGTCCCAGGATGGGTGGTCTTTGACCTGCCGGGCGCGCAGGTATCGGCAGGCGGCACCCGGCTGGCCCCGGACGTCAGCATGGCCGAGGTCGCGCTGCTGGCCCGGGCCATGACCTATAAGTTCGCCGCCCTGAGGCAGCGGGTCGGCGGGGCCAAAGCAGGCCTGCGGGCGGACCCGGGCGATCACGCCGGCCGGGACGCGGCGATGGCGCGGTACTGCGCCGAGATCAGGCCGATGGCCGATGCGGGCCAGTTCCTGACCGGGCCGGACATGGGCACGTCGGAGGAGGACTTCGCTACCCTGCGGGCGCACCGGGCCGCGCCTTCCGCCATCAGCGCGGTCGTGGACGGCGTGCCGTTCGAGGACGTGCTCACCGGCTATGGCGTGGCCGTGGCCGCCGAAGCGGCGCTCGGC
>JBAPYC010000600.1:0-4565 GCA_049284535.1 Streptosporangiaceae bacterium | reverse complement strand
ACCCTGCGCCGCGAGACCCCGGCCCTGCGCGCCACCCTGCTGGGCCGCGACGCCCGCCTGGCCGAAGACGACCGCCGCCTGGCCGCGTACCAATCCGCCGACTCCGCCGCGCCCCCTGCCGAGCCCGCCGGTTCCGCCCCGCCATCCATTGAGCCCGTCGTGTTCTCCATCCGCCCCGCCGCCGGCACGCCGTACGTCAGCCGCCTGGCCACCGACGGCAAGCTCCTGGCGGCCGCCTTCGAGGCCGGCCGGGCCGCTACCCGCGCCGCTTTCACCTGCTCAGACCGCAGTCCGTGACCTAGGGATGGCGTGCCGTTTCGCCCGCGGTTAGGCTCATATCCGTCGGTTGTTGCCGACGCCGCGGGCGGGAGCGAGGTGGGGCGGTGCAGGACCGGCAGACGCCCCTCGATGTTTTCGTGGGCCGGGCGGCGGAGCTAGCCCGGGTCGCGGAGGTCATGGCCGCAGCCGGGGCGGGGCAGCCATGGCTGGTGGCCATTGAGGGGGATCCGGGAGTCGGGAAGACGGCGCTGCTACGCCGCTGCCTGGCCGCTGCCAGCGGCTGGCGGGTGCTGGCCGCCCGGGCCAGCCAGATCGAGGCCGATCTGGACTTCGGGCTCGTCGAGCAGCTGCTGCGGGCGGCCGGAGCTGCCTTTACGGGGTTCCCGCAGGCCAGCGCGGACGTCCCGGCCATCTCATCGTTTGCCGTTGGCGCCCGGTTCCTGGAGGCAGTGGGGGAGCTGCAGGCTCAGGGGCCGGTCGTCATCGTGATCGAGGACCTGCAATGGGCCGACCGCAAGTCGGTCGAGGCGCTGACGTTCATGCTCCGGCGGCTGTCGGTCGACCCGGCGGTCGCCATGGTGACCTACCGGGGATCTGGGGATCGCCTGGACGACGCGGCCCAGCGGCTGCTGTCGAGCGTGGAGCACCGGCAGCGGCTATGGCTCGGCGGCCTGAGCCGGGAAGAGGTTGCATCGCTGGCCGCCGTCCTGGTGGCAGGACCAGTAGATGAGGCGGTGTCCCAGCGGCTGTACCAGGGCACCGGGGGCCATCCGCTGTACCTGCGCACGGTGCTGAGCGAGGGGTCCGGCTTCGATCCGCGGACGCCCGGGCGGCTCGCGCTGCCCCGGTCGCTGTCCGCCGCCATCGGCGAGCACCTCGCCGCGCTCCCGCCCGAGAGCCGGGTCATCCTCGAGATGCTCGCGGTGCTGAACCAGCGCGTGCCCCTGGCGCAGCTTGGCCAGGCGGCGCAGATCGCCTCGCCCAGCGCCGCGATCGAGCCGGCGGTGGCCGCTGGCCTGGTGGACTGGTGGCCGGGGGAGCCTTCCTGCCCGGTGGCGATCCGCCACGTCCTGGTGCGGGACGCGGTCTACGCAGCCATGACGGTCACCAGACGGCGTATGCTCCATGCCCGCGCCGCCTCGGTGGTCGGTGAGGCGGCGTCATGGGAGCACCGGGTGGCCGCGCTCGACCGGCCGGACGAGGACCTGGCCGCCCAGCTGGAGCGGCTGGCGGGCGAGGAGGCCGGCGGCGGCCGCCTGGCGCTGGCCGCCACCCACCTGCAATGGGCCTCGGACATCTCCCCGGTCCTCGCCGACCGGGAACGGCGGCTTCTCACCGCGGCGCTGCACCTGATGCTGGTCGAGGAGTCCCGCGGGCTGGCCCTGCGCGAGGTGGTGGAGGCGGCCGGGCCGTCCCCGCTGCGCAGCTGCGTGCTGGGCACGATGGCATTCTCCTCCGGCCAGCTCGCGACCGCCGAACGCCAGTTCACCGCGGCGCTGGCGCAGGCGCGGGACGACCCGGACAGCCAGCCGCTGGCCGCCCTGATCGCCATCCGGCTGGCCAGCACCTACACGCTGCTGGGTGACGGGGAGAAGGTGGTGGCCTCCGGGCGGCAAGCGCTGGACGCCGGCACGCTGGACCCGGCGGCTGCCAGCCGGACCCGCACCCTGATCGCCATCGGTGCCTCCCAGGTGGCCGGGCCGCGGGCCGGCCTCGCCGAGCTGGCCCACATGAACGCCGACCCGGCGCGGGTGAAGGCGATCGACGTGGACGGCCTGTCATACCGGGGGATGCTCCGGCTGCTGGCCGGGGAACTGGGACCGGCTATCGGCGACCTCACCGCGAGCCTGGCACTGGCGCGCCGGGGCGCCACCCTCACCCTCGGCCTGCGGGCCTATTTCTACCTGGCGATGGCCCAGTACCTGGCGGGCGCGTGGGACGACGTGCTGCTCACCACCGAACAAGGGCTGTCCGCCGCCACCATCCACCCGCGGCGATTCGACCGGCCGCTGGTGCACCTGGCGGCAGCGAGCGTGCCGGCCGGGCGCGGTGCGGCGGACGAGGCCGAGCGGCATGCCCGGCTGGCCGAGGAGTCCGCGGCGCGGGTGGACTACGGCCAGGAACGCCTGTTCGCCGGAACAGCCCGGGCCCTGGTGTGCCAGGCGGCCGGTGACTACCTGGGCATGGCCGACGCCCTGGGCTCCTGGCAGGACGCTGCGGCCCTGGATGGCCGCAGCCGGGTCTGGGGTGTGCTGTGGCGGCCGCTGCTCGCCGAGGGCCTGGCCGGGTCGGGCCAGCTGGATCAGGCTGCTGCCGTCCTGGGCCAGCTCCGCGCCGATAACGGTGCGGCCAGCTATCTGGCCCCGGCGCTGGCCTGGCTGGATGGATGGCTGGCCGAGCAGCGAGGCGACCTGGACGAGGCGCGGCTGATCTACAGCCGCGGTGAAGAGGCCGTCGCGGGCCCCTACAGCCCGGTCCATACCGCCCGGCTGCTGCTCGCTTACGGCCGGCTGCTGCGTCGCACCGGCCAGCGGCGTCCGGCGGTGGAGCGGCTGCGCCGGGCCGGCGACATGTACCGGGCGCTGCGTGCCGTCCCGTTCATCGCCCGGGTCGAAGAGGAGCTGGCGGCCTGCAACCTGCCGAGCAGCCCGGCCAGGGAGCAGTCCGTGCTGGCGCTGACCAGCCGGGAGACCGAAGTAGCTCACCTGGTCGGGAAGGGGATGTCCAACCCCGAGATCGCGGCCGAGCTGTACATCAGCCGCAAGGCGGTGGAGTACCACCTGGGCAATGTCTACGCCAAGTGCGGTCTGCGCGGACGGCAGCAGCTGCGGCGCTTCGTCGAGCAGTGGCACCAGCCCACCGCGGTCTGAGCGCCCGGCGGGCGCCGCAGCCGCTCAGCGGTAGGCGGCGTAGTCGCCGGAGGGCAGGGAGCTGCGGCGCGTGGGCGTCGGCGCCGGGATGGATCGCGCCGCGACCCCGCCGATGAGGGTGCTGGCGACGACGCAGATGGCCAGGTTGACGACTGCCGTGGCGATCTTGGCGTCGAGCGAGGCGGTGGTGCTGAACGGGTAGATGACGGTGATCGTGGTGAACAGCGCCCAGATCCAGCCGAAGAACATCAGCGGTCGCAAGGTGCCCAGCATCAGCAGATGGACTAGCCCGGTCGCGACCACCGCCGCCACCATGGCGATGACGATCAGCGCGGTCGTGCGCACATCGCCATAGGCGCCCTCCTGGCTGGGAGCCAGCACCGGCAGGTGGAAAATCCAGCGGCTGACCAGGACGCCGACCAGCGCCACCAGCCCGGTGACGACGGCAGTCGCCGCCCCGCCCGCCCACAGCTTGCCGGCATCGACGCCGACGCCGACGCTCCTGCTGTTGTGCTGCGGCCTGTTGTGCTGCGGCCTGTTGTGCTGCGGCGCGATGGGGGCCGTCCGTGCGTTCCAGTCCTCGATCCGGGGGGTCTCCTGCCGGATGGTGGCCTGGTCGTCTGGGGTGTAAAACTGGGTGCTCATTTCGGGATCTCCGTCTCTCGGTCGTTCCCAGCGGATATAACCAGTTTCGGTCTCGCCGAGAGCAAAATCCCTAGGGAAATTCCCTAGTCGCCACGCACAGGCTCAGATCCGCCCGCTGAGCGCCGTCACCAGGGGAGCGGGCCATAGCCGTCGCCGGCGGCATGGCCGGCCATCGCGAGGTGGCCCCACAGGATGCCGCTGGGGCCGCCGGCGTCCAGTGTGGCCAGGTGGACAATGGGCTCAGCGCCCTCGGCGGCCAGACGGTATCCGCTGTGGCGGTTCAGGTCGGTGGCGGTATAGCCGGGATTGGCCGCGTTGACCTTGATCGGGGTGCCGCTCAGCTCCCTGGCGTACAGCGCGGTGATCATGTTGAGCGCGGATTTGGCGGACGGGTAGGCCAGCGCAGCTGGCATCTGGGCCAGCGGGCTGCCCGGATCGGTCATGGCGGTGACCGACCCGACCTCGCTGGACACGTTGACGATCCGGGCCGCAGGCGCCTGCCGCAGCAGCGGCAACATCGCGTTGGTCACCCGGATCACGCCGAAGATGTTGACCTCGTACACCTCGCGCATGTCCTGCAGGTCGGTCTGGCTGGGCGGCTGCCCGCGGGCGATACCCGCGTTGTTGACCAGGATGTCCAGGTGGCCGTATTCCGCCTCGACCCAGGCGGCGGCCGTCGCCACCGAGCCGGGATCCGTCACGTCCAGGGCCAGGTAACGGGCGTCCGCGCCGCCCTGGCGCAGCGCGCGCTCGGCCGCGAGCCCCCGGGCC
>JBAPYC010000599.1:0-2668 GCA_049284535.1 Streptosporangiaceae bacterium | reverse complement strand
CGGCCAGCAGCGCCAGCAGCAGGTGCTCGACCGAGACGTACTCGTCCTTGAGCCGGTTCGCCTCCTGCTGGGCCGCGTCGAGCAGGCGGGACAGCCGCTGCGTGACGCGGACCTGTCCCGGGCTCACGCCCGGGCCGCTGACCCTCGGCCGCCGCGACAGCTCGGCCTCCACGGCCGTCCGCAGCCGGTCCGGATCGCCGCCGGCCAGGCTGAGCAGCCGGGGGACGATACCGTCGGCCTGGTCGAGCAGGGCGAGCAGCAGATGCTCACCGTCGACCTCGGTGTGCCCGAAGCGGAGCGCCTTGGTCTGCGCGTCGTGCAGCGCTTCGGCTGACTTTTGCGTCAGGTGGCTCGGGTCCATGTTCACCTTCCTCGCCGCTGGGCCCCTCGCAGGGCTGCTTCAAGTACCGCGATCCGGTCGAGCAGGTCGGTGACGAGCCCGATGGCCGCGTAGTTGAGTGCGAAGCCCGCGCGCAGGCGCTGTACCCGGGCCACCGCGGCGAGCTCGCCGCGGTAGAACCAGAGCTGCCCGGCCGGGTCGCGGTACGCCTCGATGAGCCCGAGGGCCACCAGCCTGCGGATCAGGTCCGGGTTCAGGCCCGACAGCGCGGCGAACTCCTCCAGGCTCAGCCGCTCAATGCTGGGCCGCACGGCACGGACCACGGCGTAGCTCACTGCTGCTTCCTTGGGTCGAAATTGGATTCGGCGGCCAGCTGCTCGAACAGCCGCCGCTCGGCGCGCGAGAGCCGGCCCGGCACCATGATTCTCGCCTCCGCGTACAGGTCGCCCGCCTTCCCCTTGGGGTTCGGCAGGCCGCGGCCGGCCAGCCGGATCCGCCGGCCGCTCGACGTCCCGCCCGGGACCTTGACCTTGACCTCGCCGCCGGGGGTATCCAGGGCGGCCGACGTGCCGAGGGCCGCCTCCCACGGCGCGAGCCGCAACTCGACGTACAGGTCTCGCCCGTCGAGGCGGTAGCGCGGGTGGGGCGCGATCCGCACGATGAGGTACAGGTCGCCGTTGCGCGCCCCGTCGCTGCCGCGGCCGCCCTGCCCGGCCAGCCGGATCCGCTGCCCGTCGGTCACCCCGGCCGGTATCGTGACGTCGAAGGAGCGGCGGGTGCCGTCGCTGCTGGACAGCGTGATCGACCTGCGGCCGCCACGGTAGGCCTCCTCGACGCTGAGCTCGATCTCGGTCTCCTGGTCGGCGCCCGGGATCGGACCCGCGGAACCCCAGCCCCGCCGGGAACCGCCGAACCGGCCGCCGAAGATGCCGCCCAGCAGGTCATCGAAATCGATGTCACCCTCGCTGAAGCTGAACCCGCCGGCCCCGCCCCGCCCCGCCCCGGCGCCGGCTCCAGCCCGCGAGCCGGCCCGGGCCCGCCGCCACGTCTCGGGATCGACGTCCTCGGGGACCTGCCGGAAATCACGCCCGAAGGCGTCGTAACGGGGCCGCGTCTGCGGATCGGACAGGACGTCGTAGGCCTCCGAGACGTCCTTGAACCGGTCTTCGGCTCCCGGGTCGTGGTTGACGTCCGGGTGGTAGGTCCGGGCCAGCTTGCGGTAGGCGCGCTGGATGTCTTCCTGGCTGGCGTCCCTCGGCACGCCCAGGATCTGGTAGAAGTCCTCGTCCGCGGCCATCAGATAAGGCCCATCAATCCGGCCGGGCCACCACCACCTGCGCCGGCCGCAGCTGGTGGTCCCCTTCGCCGTAGGCGGGCCGGACGACCTCGGCCACCACGTCGGCCGTAGCCCCGGGATCGGTCCGGGAGGCCACCGCCTCGTGCCGGGCCGGGTCGAACCTGGCGCCGCGGTCGTCACGGCGCGCAAAGCCCAGGCGAGCCAGAATGTCCAGGGCCTGCGCCCGGACCGCCCGGACCCCTTCGATGATGCTGGCCGGATCCGCCTCGGCGTGCTCCAGTGCCAGGTCCAGGTTGTCGACCACCGCCAGCCACTGCCGCGTGACCGCGGTCCTGGCCTCCACTTCGGCCCGGCTGACCTGCGCGGCGCATCTCTTGCGCACGTTGTCCAGGTCGGCCAGGGCCCGCAGCCGCTGGTTCTCGAGCTCGGCGATCCGCGCCGCCTGACCGGCGAGCTGGGCCGCCTGACCGGCGAGCTGGGCGGCCTGATCGCCGGCAGTGGGCTCCGGCGCGGGACCGGTCGACGTGTCGGTGCCGCGACCGGGCCCCGGGCCGCTGTTCTCGGCCGCCTCGCTCATCGGCCTGCTCACTCGCTCGGGGTGAACTCGGCGTCGATCACGTTGTCATCGCTGGCGTCACCAGAACTCCCGGAGCCGGATGGCGAGCCACCGCCGTCCTGGCTGCCGGGACCGTAGGGCCCGGATTGCGCGCCCGGGCCCGCCGAGGCCAGGGACTGGTAAACCTGCTGCAGCTCGGCGGTCAGGCTGCGCAGCCGGTCCAGCGGGGTGCTGTCGTCCTGGAGCGCCTGCCTGGCGTCGGCGACCAGGTTCTCGGCCCGCGCCTTCTCGTGCACCGGCACCGCGTCCCCGCGGTCGCTCACCACGCGCTCGACCTGGTAAGCCGCGGTGTCCAGCGCGTTCCGCGCGTCGGTCAGCTCACGCAGCCGCCGGTCCTCGTCACGATGCTGCTCGGCGTCGGCGATCATCCGCTCAACCTCGGACTGGTCCAGGTTGGAGCTCTCGCTGATGGTGA
>JBAPYC010000598.1:0-4288 GCA_049284535.1 Streptosporangiaceae bacterium | reverse complement strand
GGGTTAAGCAGAGCTAACCGGAGAGGACCTGCCATGTTCACATCGATCGCCAGCCGCGCCGTGGTGGTAACCGGAGGCACCCGCGGGATCGGCAAGGGCATCGCCGGCGTCTTCGCGCGCAACGGGGCCCGGGTGCTGATCACCGGCCGGGACGCGGAGGCGGCCCGGTCCGCCGCGGAGGAGCTCGGCGCGGCGGCCGGCCCGGGCGGGGAGGTCAGCTACATCCTGGCCGACGTGTCCAGCCGCGAGGACTGCCGCCGGATGGCGGCCATCGCCCAGGAGCGGCTGGGCGGTGTCGACGTGCTCTGCGCCAACGCCGGGATCTTCCCCAGCGGGCGGCTGGAGGACCTGACCGAGGATGACCTGGACCAGGTGCTGGGCGTGAACCTCAAGGGCACCATCTTGTCCGTGCAGGCATGCCTGCCCGCACTGGTCCGGTCAGGGCGTGGCCGGGTCATCCTCACGTCCTCCATCACCGGCCCGATCACCGGCTTCCCGGGCTGGACGCACTACGGCGCGAGCAAGGCCGGCCAGCTCGGCTTCATGCGCACGGCCGCGATCGAGCTGGCGCCCAAGGGCATCACCGTCAACGCGGTGCTGCCCGGCAACGTCGTCACCGAGGGCCTGGACGGCCTCGGAGCCCAGTACACGGCGGCGATGACCGCGGCCATCCCGCTGGGACGGCTCGGCACCGTCGACGAGATCGGCTACGCCGCCCTGTTCTTCGCGACCGACGAGGCGGCCTACATCACCGGGCAGTCCATCGTGGTGGACGGCGGCCAGGTGCTGCCGGAATCACCCGAGGCCATGGCGGCGGACGAGCCGGGGGAATGATGGCCGCCGAACCCGCCAGCCGGACGCCGGAAGAGGTCCGGCGCGCGCTGGCCGAGCAGATCGACAGCGGGAGCCTGCGGCCCGGGCAGCGCCTCGGCGCGGAGCGTGCGCTCGCCGCCGACCTCGGGGTCAGCCGGGCCACGCTCCGGCAGGCCCTGGCCGTCCTGGAAGAAGGCGGCCTGCTCCGGCGGGTGCCCGGCCGCGGCGGCGGCACGTTCGTCGCCAAGGGGAAAATCGAGCGTGACCTGTCCCGCATCGTCGGGGTGCCTGCGCTGCTGCGCAGCCAGGGCGTGCTGGCCGGCACCCGGGTGGTCAGCGCCCGGCTGGCCGAGGCGGACGACCTTGCGGCGCAGGCGCTGCGGGCCCGGCCCGGGGAGCTGGTCGTGGACCTGGTCCGGATCAGGCTGGCGGACGGCAGCCCGTTCTCACTGGAGCACGCCAGGTTCCCGGCCCGCCGCTTTCCCGGGCTGCTCGAGCTGCCACTCGGCGGTTCGGTCTACGAGATGCTCGAGGAGCAGTTCGGCGTCAAGCCTGCCGAGGCGACCGAACGGATCGAGGTCGTCCTGGCCTCCTCAGACGAGGCCGCCATCCTCGACATCGGGCCCGGGGCACCCCTGATGGCCATCACCCGCACCACCACCGACACCGACGGGGAGCCGATGGAATTCTCCCGCGACCTGTTCCGCGCCGACCGGACCCGCATCGTCGTGCGCACCCAGGGTGGCGCCGCGCAGGCCGTCGCCGGGCGGGCTCCCGTGGTCGAGCTGCAGTCGCTGGGCAGCGCGTGAACCCCGCCGAGATGAACCCCCGCCTGCCCGTGGGGCGTGTCCGCTTCATGGACGCCCAGCGGGTCAATCTGGACGGCTTCGCGGTCGAGAACGCCGCGCTCGGGCTGACCGCCATGCGCTCCCCGGCCGACCCCGAACCTAGCCTCCGGGTCGAAGACGGCCGGGTCACCGAGCTGGACGGGGTGCCGGAGGCCGAGTTCGACTCGATCGACACCTACATCGCCCGGCACGGCCTGGATCTGGACGCGGCCGCGGAGGCGATGGCCCTGCCCGAGGTGGCCTTCGCCCGGCTGCTGGCCGACCCGGCGGTGCCGCGGGCCGAGATCATCCGGCTCAGCGGCGGCGCCACCCCGGCCAAGCTGACCCGGGTGCTGGCCCTGCTCCGGCCGCCGGAGCTGGTCATGGCCATGACCAAGCTGCGGGCCCGGCGCACCCCCTCCAACCAGGCCCACGTGACCAACCGGCTGGATGACCCGCTGCTGCTCGCAGCCGACGCGGCCACCGCCGCGGCGTTCGGCTTCCGCGAGATCGAGACCACCGTGCCGGTGCTCGGCGACGCGCCGAGCAACGCGGTGGCCTGCCTGATCGGGGCGGCGTTCGGCGCCGACGGGGTGCTCATCCAGTGCTCGGTCGAGGAGGCGCTGGAGCTGGAGCTCGGCATGCGCGGCCTGACCTCCTACGCCGAGACCGTCTCGCTGTACGGGACCGAGCAGGTGTTCACCGACGGCGACGACACCCCGTGGTCCAAGGCGTTCCTGACCTCGGCCTACGCCTCGCGCGGCATGAAGATGCGGGTGTCGTCGGGGGCTGGGGCCGAGGTCCTGATGGCGGGCGCGCAGGGCAGGTCCATGCTGTACCTGGAGGCGCGCTGCGTGGCGCTGGCCCGGGCCATCGGTGCCCAGGGCGTGCAGAACGGCGGCATCGACGGGGCCAGCGTGGCCGCCGCCGTGCCCAGCGGTCTGCGCGAGCTGATGAGCGAGAACGTCATGGTCATGATGCGCAACCTGGAGTCGTGCTCGGGCAACGACGCGCTGATGAGCGAGTCGGACATGCGCCGGACATCCCGGACGCTGCCCATCGCGCTGGCCGGATCGGACTTCGTGTTCAGCGGGTTCGGGTCCATTCAGCGGTACGACAACATGTTCGGCCCGTCCAACTTCAACGCCGAGGACATCGACGACTTCCTGGCCATGCAGCGGGACTGGGGCATCGACGGCGGGCTGCGCACGGTCACCCCGGAACGGATCGGCGAGCTGCGCCGCGAGGCGGCGCAGGCATGCCGGGCGGTCTACGCCCATCTCGGCCTGGCCGACTTCACCGACGAGCACGTCGAGCGGGCCGCCGACGCGGCCGGGTCCAAGGACCTGGGGGAGACCGACACGCTGGCCGTGCTCGGCGCGGCCCACGCCATCCGCCAGCGGGGGCTGACGGTGGTGGACATCGTGGCCGCCCTGGACGAATGCGGCTATGACGATATGGCCGAACGGGCGCTGGCCTTTGCCCGGGCCAGGCTGTCCGGGGATTACCTCCAGACGTCCGCCATCTTCGACGAGCAGCTGCGGGTCCTGTCACTGGTCACCGACCCGAACGACTACGCAGGCCCGGGCACCGGATACGAGCCGTCGCCCGCGCGGCAGCGCGAGATCGACGCGATCCGCCAGGCTCGTGGCGTGTCGGACCTGCGGGAGACCCAGGCCCGGTTCGCGGTGCCGCTGCTGGCCGTGGCCGGGCCGGCGGGTCCCGGGCAGGGGGCCCGGGACGTGGTGATCGGCGTCTCGCCCGCCGTGGGCCGGGACGTGTGGCGCTGCCTGTCCGGCCTGGCCGTGACCGACGCGCTGCGCGAGATGCTGGCCGGCCTGGAGGAGGAGGGGTGCGCCGGCCGGGTGGTCCGCTTCAATGACTCGGTCGACCTGGGCCGGATCGGGCTGGCCGCGGCCCGGCTGGCCGGATCCGGGATCGGCATCGGCCTGCAGGGCAAGGGCACCGCGCTCATCCACCGCCGCGACCTGGCCCCGCTGGCCAATCTGGAGCTGTACTCGGTGGCCCCCTCGGTCACCCCGGAGCTGTACCGGCTGCTCGGCGCCAACGCCGCCCGGCACGCCAAGGGCGGCACACCCGACCCGGCCCGCAACCCGTACTCCGACGAGGCCATCGAGGCGCGATATCACACCACCGTGATCGCCCTGATGGAGCTGGAACGCCGGTGCATGACCGGCGGCCCCCCCGACGAGCTCTCGCTGCAGGGACTGAAATGACACCGATCCGGGCGCTGTCGGGCAAGCCGGTGGACAGCCTGACCACCGGCGCGGTGCGGGCCGGTGAGGTGGAAACCGCCGACCTGCGCATCCATCCGGACACCCTGGAGCGCCAGGCAGTGGTGGCCGAGCAGCACGGCAACCCGCAGCTGGCGGACAACCTGCGCCGGGCCGCCGAGCTGACCCGGCTGCCGGACGAGGAGGTGCTGGCGGTATACGAGGCGCTGCGGCCGGGCCGGTCCTCGGCCGCCCAGCTGACCGCGCTGGCCGGATCCCTGGCCGGCCGGGGGATGCCCCGCTGCGCCGCCCTGGTCGCCGAGGCGACGGAGGTCTACGCCCGCCGCGGCCTGGCGGCGCCGGGCGCATGACGGTCATCGCCGGGGTCGACGTCGGCAACGCGACCACCGAGGT
>JBAPYC010000597.1:0-23253 GCA_049284535.1 Streptosporangiaceae bacterium | reverse complement strand
GAGCATGATCGGTGCCTCCTTGCCATCTCGTTGGTCATGTCACGCTCACGAGATCTATATATCAGCCCAGCGGCTTATCTATCAAGACTCGACTAAGATTTTTTTATGTTACATACTCGAGATGACGCATACCCGAGGTGGCATCGCTCACCTCACGTGCGCAGGAAGGGCTGATGCTCATGGCCGCCGCGGACCGGGACCTGCGGGCGCGGGATCACTACCAGGTGCTGGGCGTGACCCGCGACGCGACCCGCGACGACATCACGCAGGCATGGCGGCGGCGAGCCCAGGCCGAGCATCCCGATCACCGGCCACCCGAGGCCAGCACGGCCGCGGCCGGCCGGTTCCGCGTCCTGGCCGAGGCCTACCGGGTGCTGGGTGATCCGGCCCGCCGGGCCGCCTACGACCGCACCCTCGCGCCCGTCCCGGCCCGGCCGGTGCCCGTAGTGCCTTCGGTGCCCGTAGTGCCTTCGGTGCCCGCCATGCGGCCAGCCCAGCCGCCGCTGTGGGTGGGCCCGGTCCGCGTCGAGGGCGGGCCCGCGACCGCGGCCGGCCCGGATGACGACGTCAGGCAAGCCCTGCTGGCCGAGCTGGCACGTCAGCTCCTGGTCCGGGCGTGGGAGCAGCCGTGGTGAATCCCGGCTGGTCAGATCGGGACCGGGGGCTTTTCAGCATCTCGGTCGCCGCCGAGCTAGCCGGGCTGCATCCGCAGACTTTGCGGATTTACGAGCGGGAGGGCCTGCTGGACCCGGCCCGCAGCGCGGGCGGCACGCGCCGGTACTCCCGCCGCGACATCGACCGGCTTCAGGAAATCTGCACCCTGACCGCCGACGGGCTGAACCTGGCGGGCATCCGCCGGGTCCTGCAGCTGCAGGAGGAGACCCGTCAGCTTCAGGCCGAGCTGGCCCGGGTGCAGAAGCTGGCCGCCCCGGCTGCCCAGCCTGAGCCGCCGGACCAGGCTCGCCCAGACGGCCGGACTCCGCCCGCGGCGTAGGCCGGTCAGCTACCCGGTGGTTCACGCCCCGCGAGCCTGGCATTCAGGCTCGCGGTCAGGACGCGCTCGGCGGCCAGCTCGTCTTCCAGGGCCAGGATGCGCAGCGCGGCACCCAGCGTGTGCCCCTGATCCAGCAGTTCCCTGATCCGGACGGCGAACGCGAGCTGACGGCGGCTGTACCGGCGGCGCCCGCCCGCGGTCCGCTGCGGGACGACCGCTCCCGCCGTGTCCAGCGAGCGCAGGAACGCCTGCTGCACGCCGAGTGCTTCGGCGGCCCGTCCGGTGGTGTAGGCGGGATAGTCGGGGTCGTCCAGGTCGTCGAGCCGTCCGGTCATCGCCGGCTGCCTCCAGGTCCGGGGACAGTTCCTGTCGGAGTGCTTGACAGCCTCCTGTAGTGCGCGCTATATAAAAAGTGTATCGGTCATTGACCTGGTGATGCTACCGCAGGTTTCCGGGAGGGTGATCGCGTGACCCTGGCTACCCATGAGGCAGACGCGAGGTTCGCGGACCTGATCTGCGCGGACCCGGAGTGGCAACGCGCGGAGTTCGACGCGCTGATCTCGGCCTCCTTCGGCGCGCCTCCCGCGCCGCCGCGACCGGCGCCGCCCCGGGTTCCGCCGCCGGGTACCCCAGGTCCTTTTTCCCGCCAGGCTGCCGCCGGCGTTATCGGGCCCGCTGCTCCGGTCAGCGGGCCGGGACATCGCCGGCAGCGCTCGCCCCCGGCTTTATCCACGTAGCCGGTATCCGAGCTGTCAGCAACGGGCGTACGAATGACTCGCCCCGGTCACGAGAAGGGAGAAGGCCACAAAACGCGAGCCTGACACGGCTGATCCTGCGGCGGGGCTTCCTGGGGAAGCCCCGCCGCAGGGCGCCCGGGACCATCGCCGTCGGAGACGGGCAGCCGTGCGGCCGCCAGGCCAAAGGGGTGATGACCGACGTAATGGAAATGCGGGAGGCTGGTTTCCCGGTCGAGATGACTGGCGGTGTGCCCGTTGTCGTCGCTCCCGAGGAGATCGACATCACCAATGCCGCCGAACTGCGCAGCGCCTTGCTGCACGCCGCCGCGCGTGGTTGCCCGACCATCGTGCTCGACATGGCCCAGACCACGTTCTGCGACTCCGCCGGGCTGCATGCGCTGCTCGGCGCCCACCAGCGCGCGCAGTCCGAGGGTGCTGAGGTCAGGTTCGTCGTGACCGGCGCTGCGGTCCGCCGGATCCTGGCCCTCACCGCCATGGACCGTCTGCTGAGCGTCTACACCAGCCTGGATGACGCGCTCACGGAGCCTTAGTGGCCGCCGGACCGGCTCACGCGGGCGTGGGTCCCAGCATCTCGCCGGTCTCGGTGAGGTGACGGGCGATGGCGGCCAGCTTCAGGTTCAGGTCCTGCGACGCGCGGGCCAGCATGCCGAACGCGGTTTCGCCGTCGATCTTGTAGCGCTCCATGAGGATGCCCTTGGCCTGCCCGATGAGATCGCGGTTGACCATGGCCTCGCGGAGATTCCCCGTCCGCTGAGCCTCCGCGAGTGACAGCGCGGCCAGCGCGGCGAATAGCTCGATCAGCTTGATGTCCGGCGCGCCGAAGGCTGCGGCCTGCTGCGAGAACAGGGTCAGCGTCCCCATGCACTCCTCGTCGACCCATAGCGGCGCGCACAGCATGGCGCGTACACCGCACGCCTGTGCCTCGGCACAGAAGCCGGGCCAGCGGGCGTCGTCGCCGGTGTCGCTGATGCAGATCACCGTCTGCTTGCTCGCCGCTTCCACACACGGGCCTTCCCCGGTTTCCTGCTGCCACAGGTCCAGGATCTGCGGTGGCCGGCCCGTCGTGGCCTGGGGCACCAGCTTGCCGCGGACGAGGAGGATGACGCCTGCATCGTCGGCGGCGGGATGGGTGGCGGCGGCGTTCGTGATGATCGCGTCCAGCGTCGGCTCGAGCCGCGCCTCCTTAACATGCAGGGCCCGCGCGATGGTCTCGACCGCCACCATGGTCTCGGCGACGATCTCCGCGATGTCTGGCTGATCCGTGCCCATGTGTACCTCCTGCTCGCCTGTTTCCCGCGCCGGCACGGCGGAAACGAGAGAGTTCCCCGGGCACGCATGCCGCCGGGCGTGCCGGGTAGCGCGGCCGTCCCTGGTCAAGCAGAGGCCTTCCACGCTTATGCGAGGAGCTCTCATGTTCCGTCACACCGACTACCTGCAATTCGATTCCCGCCCGGAAAAGCCCGATCCCGTCTACGCCCACAAGCTCCAGGAGCTGATCGGCGGCGCGTTCGGCGAGATGACCGTCACCATGCAGTACCTGTTCCGGGGCTGGAACTGCCGGATGCCCGGCAACTATAAAGACCTGATCATGGACGTCGCGACCGAAGAAATGGGCCACGTCGAGATGATCGCCACCATGATCGCCCGGCTGCTGGAAGGCGCCCCGGCCAACGGGTACCCGTGGAACGGCCGCTACATCGTGGCCAGCGGCAACCTGCTGGCCGACTTCCGGGCCAACGCCGCCGCCGAGGGCGGCTGGGCCAGCGGCCCGCAGCCGGATGGGCAGCACGAATTCGGTTACCTGCTCGACCCCGAGCCCCTCGGTGACCAGGCCTCGGCACCGGCGCCGGACCCGGCCCTGTACGCCACCTATGACGGCAGCCAGGGCAAGCCCAAGGAGCCGGCGATGGGCACCGAGACAGGCCCGATCGGCAAGATCAAGGACGCGCTCACCTGACGGGAAGGACACAGCGGAAACCAGCCGGGCTGGCCATAAGCCGGCCCGGCTGGGCTCGCGGTCATCGGTGCTTCCCGTCACCGCTTCGGGTCATCCTTCAGACCCATCGTCCTCGCCCGGCCAGACGCCGGTAAGCTTGCGCGTTCCCTCGGCGCCGGCGCGGTCCACGGCCGCCTTGACCACCGCGAAGATCGCGCCCTGCAGCGCGGCGGCGGTCAGCACCTCACGCCAGCCCCGCTGCGCGTCGGTCGCCTTCGGTGTCTCGTCCTCGTGCGCGACGAGCTTCCAGACCCGCTTGAAGATCGCCCCGGCCACGACGCCGCCGAGCACGCTGACGCCGATGCTGACCGGTTTGTAGAGGATCTTGTTCATCGCCGCCTCAGCCACCTCACCACGAAGACGCCGGCCACGAGCGCCCCGGCCGCGATGGCCAGCTGCGTGCGGTACCGCCGGGCGCCTTCGGCTCCCTGGGCCGCCACCCGCTTGACTGGCTCAGGTGTCTTGGCCTGCAGCTGCTCCCGGCCCGTCCCGCCCGCCGCCGCGGCCTGCTGCCGGATCTGGGTCGTCTTCTCCTTGGCGCGCTGGGTCACATCGGTCACCTTCGCCTGGGCGTCGGCCACCTTGGCCTGGGCCACCGCCTGGGCGTCGGCCACCTTGGACTGGGCCCGTGCCTTGACGTCCGTCTTGGCGACTAGCTGGTCCACGGTGTCACCGAGCTGCTGCCTGGTCTCCTCGATCTGTGTCTTCAGCTCCTCCGGGTCGTCCGGTGGTCCGGTCTGCTCGGCTGGCTCGCTGGTCATCGCCGCGCCCTCTCCTTGATCTCGTCCACGTCGGTCTTGACGCTCTGCACCGCCTCCTGCGGTACCGGCGGGGTGGCCTTCTGCAGCCGGCTCTTGCCGATCAGGGCGGCGATCCCGGCAACGGCCAGCAGGGCGACCCCCACGACCAGCGCCGAGAGCCATGGCGCCAGCACCCGGCTGATGCCGAGAATGGCACAGGCAATCAGGCAGCCCAGGCCGTACAGCGCGATGAGGCCGCTCCCGCCGAACATTCCCACGCCGATGCCGGCCTGCTTGCCCTTTTGCGTCATCTCCACCTGGGCGAGCTTCAGCTCGTCCCGTACCAGCGTGGATACCTGCTCAGACATTTGCTTGACGAGCTCGCCGGTTGAACGTTCCTGCGCGCCGGACGGCTCGGTTGTCCCGGTAGTTTGGTTCACGATCGTGCCCTTCGACTGAGTAAGGCGGACGCCTACCCGGCCAGCCCGGCCTCTAACGCCGGCGGCGCGATAAACCGGGCCCCGCAAGGAAATCTCGCGTCTGCACCAGCCACCGGCACCGGCTTCGGCTGGTCGAGAGCGTACAGCCCCATCGCAGCCGGATGGTATAAACGCTTAGCGGGCCGCCAGTGGCCCTCCGGGCCGGGATCGAGTCCCGGTCCAGGCAGTACAGGTCCAACAGCGCGGCCTCTGCCCTCGATGGTTGTGGGGCCTGCGTGACCATTATCGATAACCCCTGTCGCCGCCATGTTGATGACCTGCTGGCGGTGCGTGAGATCCTGCCCCGGGCCTACGGCGGCTGGGAGCTGATGACCAGCGTCAGCGGTACCGCCGGGCTGGTCATCGAGCACATCGACGCAGGGCACTTCAGCTCGAGCGACGGGAGCCTGCCCGGCGATCTCAGCTTCAAGGTGAACGGCCGTGGCGCCGTCAGCATCGCCACAGTGACGCAGGGCACCGTCTGGGCTGACCGGGGTCCGGTCACCGAGTGCTACCAGCCCGGCGAGGTCTTCGTGGCCAGCTTCCCGCAGGCCGATTTCGTCTGCCGCACCCGCGACGCCCGGATTCACGCCCTGACCATGCCGGCTCCGCTGCTGGCCCAGGCCGCCGGCGCGGCCCTGGACGGCCACGGCTGGCCGCTGCGGTTCCTGTCCCTGCGGCCGGCCAGCCCGGCGCGCCGGGACCAGTGGAACGTCACCGCAGCCTTTGCCGGTGACCTGCTCGCTAACCCCGAGGCGGCACAGAGCTCGCATGTCATCACCAGCGCCGCCCGGCTGCTGGCCGCCACCGTGCTGGCGGTGTTTCCCAACACCGCGCTGAGCGGGCCCGCCGCCGCGGACCGGCACTCCGCTGGGCCGGCCGCGCTGCGGCGCGCGATCAGCTTCATCGATGATCATGCCCAGGCCGACATCACCGCGGCCGACATCGCCGCCGCCGGCCACGTCACCACCCGTGCCATCCAGTTCGCCTTCCGCCGCCACCTGGACACCACGCCCACCGCCTACCTGCGCCAGGTCCGCCTGACCCGGGCCCACGCCGACCTGATGGCCGCCGATCCGGGCGACGGGCAGACGGTTACCGCGGTCGCCGCCCGCTGGGGCTTCCCCAGCGCCAGCCGGTTCACCGCCTGCTACCGCGAGGTCTACGGCGTCCCGCCCAGCCACACGCTGCGCCAGCGTCAGCTGCCCGCCGCGCCCAGGCTGGACGAGATCGGCAGCGGCTGAGCGGGTCCGATCAGCTCCAGCAGCCGGCGCACCGGGCTGCCCAGCGGGACCACCAGCCGGAGCTCTACCCGCCGGGCCGCGGCCAGCTGGTGCAGCTCCAGGAGGCGGCGGATGCCCGCGACGTCGCAGAAGTCTGTCGCGCTGAAGTCGGCGATGACCACGGCCGCACCGGAGACGATGGCCGCGCCGAGTTCGGTGTACGCGTGCGTGATGCTGGTCAGGTCGATCTCGGCCGGGAGCGCGACCACGGCAGGCGTGCCGCCCCCCGCATCGGTCATGCCCCGCCTTCCGCCTTCTGGCCGCCGGACCGCCGGACCGCCGGACCTGGCTGGGCGCGCGCAGCTGTGTAGAGCCAGGGTTCCGGGCGGCGCCGACCGGGGCAAGCTCGTAAACGAAACGCTCACAGTCCGCTCACACCGGAAACGAAACCGGCTGCGCCGCCGGCCGTTTCCGTCCCATTCGCGCGATTAGCCCGTCCGGATAGGGGTAGCCGCCGGCACCATGGAACGTTCAAGCGCGGAGGAAACCCGCCGGGCCGACGACCAGCACGGCACCGAGTCGATCCCGCCGCAAAGCGCCGTCGAGGGCGGTCCGGATACCCCGCTGGAGCTGGGCGGCACCGGCTGGAAGAACACCTTCAAGCGGGCGGCGAAGAAATTCACCCGGGACCGCTGCTCGATGACCGCGGGCAGCCTGGCCTATCACTGGTTCCTGGCCCTGTTCCCGGCGGTGATCGCCCTCCTCGGCCTGGCCAGCCTTATCCACGTCGGCTCCAGCCAGCTGAAGGACCTGATTAACGGGTTGGGCAAGGCGTTGCCGCCAGGCGCCGCGTCAGTGTTCAGCCAGGCCCTTGAATCGGCCACCCACAAGTCCTCGGGCGGGTCGCTGACCGCGCTGATCCTTGGCGTCGTGATCGCGCTGTGGAGCGCCTCCGGCGGCATGGCGGCGCTGGAAACCGGCCTGGACGTCGCCTACGAGGTCCCGGTCGACCGCAAGTTCGTGGGCAAGCGCCTGTATGCGTTCCCGCTTATGGCCGCGACCGCGGTGTTCGGCGGGGCCGCCGCGGCTCTGATCGTCTTCGGCTCCTCCATCGGCTCGGGTATTGAGGGGCACATCGGCGTCACCGGGGCCGCGTTCACCATCGCCTGGACGGTGCTGCGCTGGGTGGCGACGGTCGTGCTGGTCACCATCTTGTTCTCGGTGTACTACTTCTTCGGCCCGAACCGGGAGACGCCCAAGTGGCAGTGGGTCAGCCCGGGCGGCATCTTCGGCACGGCCGTCTTCCTGCTGGCCTCACTGGGGTTCTCGTTCTATGTGTCTAAGTTCGGTTCCTACGGCAAGACCTACGGCGCCTTCGCCGGCGTGGTGATCCTGATCTTCTGGCTCTACCTGACCGGGGTGGCGATCCTGATCGGCGCCGAGATCAACGCCGAGTCCGAGCGGGAGGCTGCGGCCAAGGCCGGACATCCCGGCGCGCAGCAATCCGCGCAGGATGTTCAGAGCGGCCAGTCGAAGGCCCGCTAGGCCCCGGGCCGGTCGAACTCCACTACGACACTGGTCCCGCCGGGGCCGGACCGGGAGATCATGCGAGAGCAGATCTGGTGCACCACCCACAGGCCATGACCGGGTATGAATGGCAAGGCGTCGGCCCCGGCCTGAACGTCAGCCCCGCCGGCCGCGTCCAGCGGGGGCTTATCGCCGTCGTCCACCTGGAACCGGAGCTTGGCGGGCAGGGCCCAGGCCCGGAGCCGCCCGGTCCCGCCGCCGTGCCGGACCACGTTCGAGGCCAGCTCGTGAATGGCCAGCACGACGTCCTCTACCTGGTCCGCGGGCATGCCGCCCGCCTCGGCGCACCCGCGCACCCGGGACCGCAGCGTGTGCAGCGAGCCGGAGTCGATTCTGTAGTCCAGGCTGGCGGGCCCGTCGGCCCAGCTCACCGGGGACCATGCCTGGTCGGCCCGGCCGCCGGGTTCTGGCGTTCCCGGGGCTTGCCCCATCTGATCGCCTCCCCGGCCTTATAGTCAACAGCGGCTCTCTACCAGAGCCCCCACCTGCTAAACCAGCGCTGGCTAACGAGGTCGTTGTGCCCAGCCTCCGTCATGGCCGCAGGACCACCTTGATGCAGCCGTCTTCCTTGTTACGGAACATCTCGTAGCCCTGCGGCGCCTGCTCCAGTGGCAGGTGGTGGGTGGCGAAGGTCTGCACCCCCAGCGGGTCGGAGCCGTCGGCGACTATCGGCAAAAGGTCGTCGATCCACCGCTTGACGTGGGCCTGGCCCATCCGCAGCTGTATCCCGCGGTCGAACATCTCCATCATCGGCATCGGGTCGACTTCCCCGCCGTAGACGCCGCTGACCGAGACCGTGCCGCCCCGGCGTACCGCCTTGACCGCCACGTGCAGCGCCTCCAGCCGGTCCACCGCGGCCACGTCGGCGACCTTCTGGGCCACCCGGTCCGGCAGCAGCCCGGTCGCCCGCTGGGCCACGGTGGCAGCCCGGCTGGCCAGGCGCTCGTCGTGCCCGTGCGCCTCCATGCCGACCGCGTCGATGACCGCGTCAGGCCCGCGGCCGCCGGTCATCTCGATCAGCATGCCGGCCGTGTCGGGCGTCTCGTCCGGGTCAACGGCCTCGATCCCGAACCGGGCCGCGGCGGCCCTCCGCTCGGGCACCAGGTCGACGCCGATCACCCGTTCCACCCCGAGGTGCTTGGCGATCCGGCCCGCGAACTGGCCGATCGGCCCGAGGCCGAGCACCGCGAGCGTGCCGTCCTTGGGCGTGTCGGCGTAGGCAACTGCCTGGTAAGCAGTGGGCAGCACGTCGGAGAGAAACAGGTACTGCTCGTCCGGGCCGTCTGCCGGGATCTTGACCGGGCCGAACTGGGCCTGCGGGACCCGCAGGAACTGCGCCTGCCCGCCCGGTACCGACCCGTACAGCGACGTGTAGCCGAACAGCGCCGCCCCCTTGCCCTGCTCCCGCACCTGCGTGGTCTCGCACTGGGCGAACAGCCCGCGGGTGCACATCCAGCAGTGCCCGCAGGACATGTTGAACGGGATGACCACCCGGTCGCCGGGGGACAGGTTCACCACGTCCGCGCCGACCTCGGTCACCACGCCCATGGCCTCGTGCCCGAGCACGTCGCCGGGGGACAGGTACGGCCCCAGTACCCCGTACAGGTGCAGGTCAGAGCCGCAGATCGCGGTCGAGGTGACCTGGATAACTGCGTCGGTCGGCTCCTGGATCCGCGGATCAGGCACGTCCGTGACCTGTACATCCAGATTGCCCTGCCACGTCAGTGCCCGCATCAGCTGCTCCCGTTGTCCGCATCATCCGTCGTGATTCCGGGCCCGCCCTGCCCACCCGGGCCGGCCGGAAACCCGCAATCGGGGTTTTCCGCCGCTTCTGCGGGGCAGCCAGGCGTGCACTTCGGACCGATCAGGCTCACCGGAAAGGCACACACATGAAGGCACTGGCTCCGCTCCTGTTCGCAGGCGCGCTGGCGGGAGCGGCGGCGCTGCGAGCGCGCCGCACCCCGGACGACCTGCGCGGTGAGGTGGCGGTGGTCACCGGCGCCTCTCGCGGGCTCGGCCTGCTGCTGGCCGGCGAGCTGGCCCGGCAGGGCTGCCCGCTGGTCATCTGCGCGCGGGATCCCGCCGAACTGGACCGCGCGGCCGCCCAGCTGCGGTCCAGCGGCGCCGAGGTAACCACGGTGGCCTGCGACGTGACCGACGAGGCCACCCCGGACCTGCTGGTCCAGACCGCCATCGACCGCTACGGCCGGCTCGACATCGTGGTCAGCAACGCCGGGATCATCCAGGTCGGCCCGGTCGCTGCGGACAATCGCGAACAGGCGGCCGCCACGGTAGAACGCTTCGAGACCGCTATGAGCACCATGGCGCTTGCGCCGGCCCGGCTGGCTCTCGCGGCGCTGCCGGTCATGCGCACCCGGGGACACGGCCGGATCGTCACCGTCGCGTCGATCGGCGGCAAGCTGAGCGTCCCGCACCTGCTGCCCTACAGCACGGCCAAGTTCGCCGCCGTCGGGTTCTCCGAAGGGCTGCGCGCGGAGCTCGGCCGGGGCCCGGTGACGGTGACCACGGTGGTCCCCGGCCTGATGCGCACCGGCTCCCACCTGCAGGCCCGCTTCACCGGCCAGGCCGCGAAGGAGTTCACCTGGTTCTCACTCGGCGCCAGCCTCCCGCTGATCTCGATGGACGCCGAACGGGCCGCCCAGCAGATCGTCGCGGCCGTCCGCGAACGCCGGGCCGAGATCATCCTGACCCCAGCCGGGCAGGTCGTCTCCCGGCTGGCGGCCCTGGCCCCCGGCGTCACCAGCGAGGCCCTGAACCTGGTCCAGCGCCTGGCGCTGCCCGCGCCGTCCGCCGGAGCCGCCGCCGAGGGCGAGACCCCGGGCCACGACCTCGACCCCGCCGCCCCGCGGCCGGTCTTTGACCGCCTGACCACCCTCGGACGCGCCGCCGCCCGCCGCTTCAACGAGCGCCCCCAATAAGCTGAACCTCAGCCGTGGCTGAGGATGCAGACTTGGGGCATGGTCTTTACTGATGCGGAGTACGCGTATCTGGCCGGGCACCGGCTGGGACGCCTGGCCACCATCGGACCTGACGGAGCGCCGCAGATCCACCCCGTGGCCCTCTGGCTGAACGAAGCCTCCGGGACCATCGACATCGGCGGCCCGGCGCTGCCGAGCAGCCAGAAATTCCGCAACGTCCAGGCCGAACCGCGAGTTTCCCTCGTCGTGGACGACCAGGCCGGCACACCGAATCCCATCGGCCAGACCGGGCGGGGCATCGAGATCCGGGGACAGGCTGAGATCGTGACGCTTGACCCGCCGCTGATCGCAGCGTTCAGCAGCGAGACGCTCCGCATTCGCCCGCACCGGATCATCGCCTGGAACATCGGCGAGTTCGCCTTCCAGGCAGGACGGCTCCCGCACTTGCAGGGCTACAGCTCCCGCAACGTATCCCGGTAAGCATCAGCTCCCGCATACCCGCCCGCAACACAAAACAGGTGCGGTCCTCCAGCTGGGAGGACCGCACCTGCTTAATTTCCCTGCAGCCCTGATGAGGACTTTCTTAAGCCCTCATCAGGCCCTTCAAACGAGCCCGTCAGGCGCCGTTGCGGCGACGGCGGCTGAGCACCACGGTGCCGGTGCCCAGGCCGATCAGGGCAGCCGCGCCGGCCGCCATGCCGAGCAGGTCCGCGCCGGTGGTCGGCAGCAGGCCGTCGTTGGGCGTCGTCGCACTGGTTACCGTGGTGGTCCCCGCCGGGGGCATGCCCCCCGCGGTGGTGCCCCCCGGAGTGGTGCCCGGCGGGGTCCCGTGGTGCGGCGCGCATTTGCAGGCCGGCGGCTTCGGCTTGCACGGCGGCTTCGGCTTGCACGGCGGGCAGTGGCTGCCCTTGCAGGCCGGCGGCTTGGGCGCGCAGTGCGTGCTGCGGCAGGCCGGCTGCGGGTTGACCGCGGCGCCGGCGCCACCCTTGCAGCTGGAGTTGGCGAACCCGGCCGCGGCGACCGAGACGGCGCACACGTTCACCGGCAGGCTCACCGGCGCGTTGATGGTGTTACCCGCCAGGGCCGACAGGTTGCCGACGCCGGTGGTGTTGCCGTTGCTCCCGCTCGGCGAGATCGTGACGTCGGTGGTGGAGCCACCGAGGCAGCTCGAGTTGGCGAACCCGAGCAGCCCCAGCGAGACGCTGCACAGGTCGACCGGCGCGCTGATCGGCGCGTTGATCGTGTTGCCGGAGCCCACCGAGGCGTTGCCGACGCCGTAGACGTTGCCGCTGCCGCCCCCGGCCCCCGGGTCGCCTGCGCCGCCCGAGCCGATCGTGGTGTGGCTGTGGGCCCCGCCCTTGCAGCCGGAGTTGGCGAAACCGGCCACGCCCGCGGAGATGCCGCAGACGTTCACCGGAGCGCTGACCGGCACGTTGACCGTGTTGCCGGAGCCCAGCGAGGCGTTGCCCACGCCGTAAACGTTGCCGTTGCTGCCGCCCGAGCCGGGGTCGGTGCTGACGGTGGAGTCGGCCCCGCCCTGGCAGCCGCTGTTGGCGAACCCAAGCAGCCCCACCGAGATGCTGCACAGGTTGATCGGCGCGCTGATCGGCGCGTTAAGGGTGTTCCCCGAGCCGACCGAGGCATTGCCCACGCCGTAGACATTGCCGTTGCCTGACCCCTCGGCGGCAAAAGCCGCGCTAGCGGGCAGGGCGAACGTGGCGGCGACTATCGCCGTGCCGGCCGTAGCCGACAACCACCTGACCATCTTCATAATCGAATGCTCCAATCCTGCCTTGAGGTCGCATGCACATAACAGGCGACCTTGAGCGCGGAAGCGCCGGCCAGCTGAGCCGGCGGCAAAAGCCGCGAACGGTATCACTGCTCACCCCGGGGCCCCGGCTAGGCCGCCATGTGACACCCGAAGTGAGTAAGCCGCCCCCCGTTATCCGTTCAGGGCAGGCATGATGGGCAGGTCGGCTGGGCCGCGGCTAAGGAGGCCGGGCCGGTAACCGTCTTGCTCACCGGACGTAACCATAGCATCACAGAGAGCGACGACGGGCGATCCTGGCGCGGTTTCACCAGCCGGGTTGACAAGATTGTTATAAGCGGCCCTCAGATACCATGGTCAGAGGAGAGGAGGGAAGCCTGCGGTGAGTGCTGGCGCAGAACGGACCCCCGGGACGCGTCCCCCCGACACCGGCGGGAAAGGCTGGCGGTTCGAGGACGCCGGGCTGCTGGACGCGCTCGAATCGGCCTCCCTGGCCGACATTGACGACATCGGTTTCGGCCTGATCGTGATGGATCGCGCCGCGCGGGTGCTCGGCTACAACGCGGCCGAATCCCGCCTGTCTGGCCTGCCGCCGGAAGGCGTCCTGGGCCGCAACTTCTTCGTCGACGTCGGGCCGTGCACCAACAACTACCTCGTCGCGCAGCGTTACGCCGACGCCCAGGAGCTCGACGAGCAGCTGGACTACGTGTTCACCTTCCGGATGGCCCCCACCCCGGTCCGGCTCCGGCTGCTGGCCAGGGCCGGGTCCCCGCGGCAGTACCTGGCGGTCCAGCCACGGTAAGCAGCGGGTTCCCAGCCCACCGCCACAGCCTCCCGGGCCACTCGGGGGGCCAGGCGGGAGCCGATCCTGCGACGGAACGGGAGCAGCGGGAATTGCTGGACCTACGGACCTTTTTCTACCAGTGCCCGGTGGGCCTGTTCGAGATCGACGACGCCGGCGCGGTGCGGATGGTGAACCCGGCCGCGGTGCGGATGCTGGCACCGGTCATCGGCAGCGGCGACCTGTCCCAGCTGTTCCCGATCCTGGCCACGCTGGCGCCGGAGGTGATCGACGCGATCACCGCCGACCCGGGCCAGCTGGGCCCGCTGGCGGCGGGCCGCCGGATCCTCATCCGGGCCGGCGGCCACGGCGCCGCCTACCTGGAGCTGCAGGCGGTCCGGGTGGCCCCCGGCCGCGTCATGATCGTCTTGCAGGACGTGTCGGCCGAACGCCGCCTGGCCTTGCGCGAGACCGAAATCGCCGTCGAGCTCCAGCTGGCCATGCTCGGGCACGCGGACGAGGTTCCCGGCATGCCGGTCGGGGTCACCTACCGCGCCGCCGAGGCTGACCTGCAGGTCGGTGGCGACTGGTACGACGTCATCCGGTTCAAGGACAACCGGGCCGCGCTGGTGGTCGGCGACGCGGTCGGCCATACCCTGACCGCCACCGCCGCCATGGGGCAGCTGCGCACCGGCATCCGGGCCACCGTGCGGTTCCGCCGTGAGCCGGCCCCGCTGCTGGAGCAGGCCGACGCGCTCGCCGGGCAGACCGACGGGGCGGAGTGCTCTACGGTCGCCTATGCCCTGGTCGATCTGGCCTCGGGTCAGCTCAGCTACGCCAGCGCCGGGCACCCCCCGATCCTGATCGCGCACGCCGACGGCAGCACCCGCTTCCTGCCCGGCGGCCGCGGGCTGCCGCTGGGCATCGCCCCCGGCGGCCGGGCCGGCGCGGTGTATCAGCTGGCCGCCGGCGACCTCGTGATCATGTACACCGATGGGGTGTACGAGCGCCGGGACGAACCGGCCGACGACCGGCTGGCCCGGCTGGCCGCCCTGGCCAGCGCATCCCGCGGCCTGCCGCCGACCGAGCTGAGCCTGGCCCTGGCCGACGGCATGCTGACCGGTACCACGCCCGAGGACGACGTCTGCGTGCTGGTGGCCGCCCCCCGCATAAATACCGAACGGGTGAACTTAACCGCACAGCTCGATACATCGGGCGCGGCGCGGAATTAAAGGCCCCGGCTGGGGTAAGCCCCGCCGTATGCACGACGGATCGCCGAGCACCGGCGGAGGCTGGAAGATCTACGCCCTGACCAGTGCGGCGACGGCCGCGGCCGCGGCCGCCGGGGCCACGGCGGTCGAGCCCGATACTGACTGGTACCGCCGCCTGGCCAAGCCTTCCTGGCAGCCGCCGCCGCCTGCGTTTGGCCTGGTGTGGGCCCCGCTGTACGTCAGCATCGCCTGGGCCAGCGGCCACGCGCTTGGCCGCGCGGCCGGCCCGCAGCGCCGTGCGCTGGTCTCCAGTCTGGCCGTGAACCTGACCCTGAACGCCGCCTGGAACTGGATGTTCTTCGGCCTGCGGAACCCGAAGGCGGGGCTGGCCGGCACCGTGCTGCTGGACCTGAGCAACGCCGAGCTAATCCGGCGCGCCGGACGTATTGACCCCCGCGCCGCGGGGGCCCTGGTGCCGTACGCACTGTGGTGTGCGTTCGCCACCGTGCTGAACGCCGACATTGCCCGCCGCAACCCGCGGACGCGCAAGGGGGGTCTTCATGAGAAGCGGCGCTGATCTGCGCGCAGCTGGCCAGAGTAGACGAAACCAGCTGGCGCAGCGCCAGTTCGTCCAGCGTGCCTGGCCGGCCGCCGCCGCAGCCGGCGGCCTGGCCCTCGGCCTGTTCGTTGGCGGGCGGCGCAAAGCCGGCCAGAACGGCGACGGCCAGGACAGGGACGGCCGGGGCCACGGCTCGCTTGACGGGCGTGGCTCCAATGGGCGCAGCTCCAACGGCGAGGCCCGGGAGACCATCCCGCCGCGGACCGCGGATGCGCCCGGTCCATCCAACCCGCTCGAGCTGGGCGAGACCGGCTGGAAGAACACCCTGAAGCGGACCGGCAAGAAGTTCAAGCTCGACCGCTGCTCGATGACCGCGGGCAGCCTGGCCTACCACTGGTTCGTGGCCCTGTTCCCGGCCCTGATCGCGCTGCTGGGCCTGGCCAGCCTGACCCACATCAGCTCCAGCTTCGTGGACCGGCTGGTAAACGGCCTGACCAAGGCGCTGCCGCCGGGTGCCTCGGATGTATTCGCCTCGGCCATCACCTCGGCTACCCACCGCTCGGCGGGAGCGTCGCTGACCGCGCTGATCCTGGGCATCGTCCTCGCGCTGTGGAGCGCCTCCGGCGGCATGGCCGCGCTGGAGACCGGCCTGGACATCGCGTACGAGTCCAGGACCGATCGCAAGTTCGCGGCCAAGCGTCTCTACGCGCTGATCCTGATGGCGGCCACCGCCATCATCGGCGGGGCGGCCTCGGCCCTGATCGTGTTCGGTGCCTCCATCGGCAGCGGCATCGACGGTCACATCGGCGTCCACGGAGCCGCGTTCACCGTCATCTGGACGGTGCTGCGCTGGGTGGTGACCATCGTCCTGATCACGCTGCTGTTCTCGGTCTACTACTACTTCGGCCCGAACCGCGAGACGCCCCGGTGGCAGTGGGTCAGCCCCGGCGGCCTGATCGGCACGGCCATCTTCCTGCTCGCTTCGCTGGGCTTCTCGTTCTATGTGGCCAAGTTCGGCTCTTACGGCAAGACCTACGGTGCCTTCGCCGGGGTGGTCATCCTGATCTTCTGGCTCTACCTGACCGGGGTCGCGGTCCTGCTCGGCGCGGAAGTGAACGCCGAGTCCGAGCGCCAGGCCGCCGCCCAGGCCGGCCACCCCGCCGCCCGCGAGACCGCCCACCACCTGGAAACCACCCAGCCCCGCGCCCGCTAACCCTCGCGCGCACCGGCCCACCGGCCACCACCCAGGCGAGTCCCTCAGCTGTCGTCGAGCCGGCGGAACCCGATCTCCTGCAGCAGCAGCCGGATCGCGGCCGCCACCGGGATGGCGATCAGCGCGCCGACGATGCCCAGCAGCACCCCGCCGATCAGCACCGCGACCAGGCTGACGATGGCTGGCACCTGCACCGTGCGGTTCATCACCCGCGGCACGATGAGGTAGTCCTCGGCCAGCCGGTAGGCGATGTAGAAGGCCAGCGTGGCGATGGCCACCGGCAGCGAGACGGTCAGCGCGACCAGGCTGACGATCGCGCCACCGATAGTGGACCCGATCACCGGGATCAGGTCCAGGATCGCCACGAACATCGCCAGCAGCAGCGGATACGGCACGCCGAACGCGAGCAGCCAGAAGAACGTGCCCAGTCCGGCGATCACTGAGGTGATGAAGTTGCCCAGCACGTAGCCGCCCACCTTGGCCAGGATCTCGTCGCCGAGCAGGATGGCCCGCGGCCGCCGCGAGTGCGGCACCAGCCGGTAGATGAACAACTTGATGCCCGGCAGCCCGGCCAGGAAGTAGATGCTCAGCACTCCCACGGCCAGGATCTCGGAAAAGGTGGACAGCACCAGCGCCCCGGCTCCCAGGACGCCGCCGATCGCGGACGTGCCGCCGCTGGTGAGCGCCTTGGACAGCCGCTGCTGGATGTCGTACCTGGCGTTCAGCTTGCCCAGCTCCGAGCTGCGGTCCTTCAGGTCGCTGATGTAATGCGGGACCTGATGGGCCAGCGCGGTCGCCTCGCCGGCCAGCGGCGGGATCGCGGCGGCCAGGAACGCGGCCACCACGGCCAGGCCCGCCAGGATAACCGTCACCACCGCGGCCCAGCGCGGGAACCGGTGCCGGACGAGCCAGCCCACGATCGGGTCCAGGCCCGCCGCGATGAACATGGCCACGCCGACGATGATGAGCACCGACCGGGCCCGGATGATCAGCTCGATCAGCCCGTACGCCACCGCCACCCCGAACGCGGCCGTCAGCCCGACCATGAACGGCGAGCGCCGGTTGATGGGCCGTCCCGGCTCACCCAGGCCGCCGGTCTCCTCGGCCACCGCGGCCGCCTCGTCCATCGCCTCCTGGATCCGGGCCTCGCCCTCGTCGTTGCCGTTGCCATTGGGCGCCCCGTGGTCGCGGTCGTCCAGGTCGTCCTTGGTCCGGATATGCTCCTGGGCCCGGATCTCGGCACTCCTGGCGTCGTCGCCCTCGGCCGGGGCGGCATCGTGCCTCGGCGCCCGCGGCCGGCTCATGTTGCCCTCGCCTCGGCCCGAACGACCCTCATCGCAGACTCCTTCCAGAGGCCCCCAGACCCGTCCGGACTACCCGCGAAAAACGGCTTCAAGCCGCCCCGCTCCGCTCAACCTGGACCCCAGCTGGACCCTAGCTGGACCTTAACCTGGGCCACATCCCCCAACATGGCGCGCTGCTACCGTGAGAACCGACCTTCGCCGTCCAGTTTCCGCGGAGCGCAACCATGCCATCGTCCGTCCCCGTGATCGACCTCGAGCCCTGGTTCCGCGGGGATGAGCAGGCCCGGGCCGCCGTCGCCGCGCAGGTCGACCAGGCCCTGCAGACGAGTGGCTTCTTCCTCATCACCGGCCACGGCGTCCCCGGCGACCTGCGCACCGAGGTCCGGGCCCAGGCCCGCGCGTTCTTCGCCCTGCCGCCGCAGGAAAAGCGGCGCTACGCGGTCACGGTCGGCGGCCGGGGCTGGCTGCCGCCCGGCGTGGAGGCCAACGGCTACGCCGAGGGCACGCAGACCCCGCCGGACCTGAAGGAGTCGTTCGCGGTCGGCGCCGACCAGCCCACCGGCGATCCCGAGGTCGACAGCTACTGGTTCCAGCCGAACGTCTACCCGGCCGAGGTCCCGGGCCTGCAGCCCGCGGTCACGGCCTACCTGGCCCAGATGCGCGCGCTGGCCGACGAGCTGCTGGTGCTGTGCGCCGCGGCCCTCGAACTACCCGAAGACTTCTTCACCCAGCACACCAGCCACGCCACGCACACCATGAACATCAACTGGTATCCCCCGCTGGCGATCGCGGGGGAGCCCCAGGAGAACCAGTTCCGGATCGGCCCGCACACCGACTTCGGCACGGTGACCATCCTGGACCGCGAGCCCGGCCGCGGCGGCCTGCAGATCTGGACCAAGGCCGGTGGCTGGGAGGACGCGCCGTTCGTGCCCGGCGCCTTCACCATCAACACCGGCGACCTGCTGGCCCGGTGGAGTGGCGCCCGCTGGAAGTCCAACCGGCACCGCGTGCTGCCGCCGCATGCCGAGGCGCCGGATGAGGACCTGGTCTCGCTGGTCTACTTCTACGAGGCCGACCACGACGCGGTGGTCACCTCGCTGCAGCCCCCGGTCGGCCGCCCCAACGACTACGAGCCCGTCGTGGCCGCGCAGTTCCTGAAGAAGCTGCTGGACGCCATCACCGTCGGCTGAGCTCAGTTAGCTGAGCTGGCCGGTCACTTGATCGCGACCGCGTTGGCCGGCGAGCCGATCCCGCCCGGCGCGTTCATCGGCGCGCTGACGCCCAAGAACTCATATACGCCGTCGGCCGCGCAGTCCTGCGCCAGGTCACGCAGCCACCACAGCTCGCCCAGGGCCATCCCGAACTGCCCGATGAGCATGTTGTGCAAGAAGCCGAACGGGCGGGCCTTCGAGCTCACGTCGGCCGGGAAGACCTCGACCCCGTAGGTGTCGCAGCCGATGGCGGCCGCGTGGCTGTCCCAGAGGTAGGCGCACATCTGTTCGGACTGCGCCAGGCCCGGCGCGGCCACCTCGGTGTGCAGAGCGAACTTGACCCTGTCCCGCTGCTGTACGTACCAGGCGGCAAAGCCGGTGTGCAGCAGGATGATGTCGCCCGCGGCGAACTCCACCCCGGCCTGGCGCCGGGCCAGCTCCAGGTCCTCGATCCCGATGGCGCTGCGGCTGGGATCGTAATCCCGCCCCGCCTCGCGCATGGCCCGCTCCACGTCGAGCAGCACGGCGCGGCCCGCCATCCCGTGCCGGGCCCAGTGGTCGATGGTGTTCCGTTCCCCGGCCAGCACCTGCGCCTCGGTGACGCCGTTGTACATCTGGTCCGGCCCGTATCCCACGTGGGCCAGCGAGTCCCACTGGCTGCCGGCCTGCGGGTAGAAGTTGTCGTACACGTCGTCGAACCCGGCCGTCCCGGCGCGGTGCAGCACGCGGTGCCGCGGGTTGGCGCGGAACAGGTTCAGCGACGGCTCGAACGTCCCCAGCGGCACGTCCAGGCAGAACACCTGGCCGCGCCGCACCAGCCGGGCCGCCGCCGCGATCCGCTCCGGCGTCATCAAGTTGACCAGGCCGAGGTTGTCCCCGGCGCCGAACAGCCCCCAGCCCGACCTCCCCCCATCCGGGGCGGGCGGCAGGTCGGCGTACGCAGGCAGCTCATCCGTCACACAACCTTTTTATCCCGAACGGCCCTCCCTGACGTGCTAAATAGCTGGTGCGCATGCTTTCCCGCATCGCGCTCAGGCCAGCCCGGATCCGGCTCTTGACCGTGCCCACGGCCAGCCCCAGGATGACCGCTATCTCGGTGTAAGTATGGCCGCCGTAGAACGCCAGCATGATGACCTGGCGCTGCGGCCCGGACAGCCTGTCCAGCGAATACGAGAGCCGCTCGCGATCCAGGATCTCCTGCACGGCCTCGCTGACCTGGTCCCAGGAGGATCCGATCCGGCCGTCCCGCCGGTCGCGCGCCATGTCCGCCACGGCCGAACGCACCCGGTCGATAGCCCGGCGCCGGGCGATGGTCGTCACCCAGGCCTCGGCCGTCCCGCGGGCCGGATCGAACCGGCCGGCAGTGCGCCACACTTCGAGATGGACCTCCTGCGCCACCTCCTCGGCCTGCGCCGGATCCCGGAGCACGGACAAGGCGGTGCGGTACACCAGCCCGGAAAGCTCCCGGTACAGCGCGTCGAAGGCGTTAGCCTCCCCGTGCCCCACGCTCATGATCAGCGCGTCCAGCTGAGGCTGACTGCTCAGGCAGCCTGACCTGCTCCTGCTGTCGCTCATGCCCGGACATTCGGCGGTGACAACCGTTCAGCTTGGCCTGGACCAGCATTTTTTTGGCGTCGCAGCCGCAAGGCATGGATACCATCCCGAGCCGTCTGGGGTGATCAAGAAAAACCTGCCGGTAACAAATCCGATTACGGCTGCGCTCCGAAGGCCTACGTACGCAACATCAGCCTCGGAGGGGAACAACAGTGTTTGGTAAGAAATACGTAGGTCACCTGATCGAGCGCAGTGCGGAGAATCCGTCCGACCGGCGTCGCTTCGTGAAGGCCGCCAGCGCCACCGGCCTGGGCCTCGTCGGCGCGGGCCTGCTCGCCGGCATGGAGGCCTCGCCGGCCTCGGCGGCCACCGACTCCTACGGCATCTCGGACAGCGCGATCCTCAACTTCGCCCTTAACCTGGAGTACCTGGAGGCGCAGTTCTACTCGCACGCGGTGTTCGGGTACGGCCTGCCGTCCAGCCTGACCTACGGCAAGGGCAAGCACGGTGGGGTCGAGGGCGGCAAGGCCGTCCCGTTCAAGAGCAAGGGCGTCAAGCAGTTCGCCACTGAGATCGCCAAGGACGAGTACGAGCACGTGAAGTTCCTGCGCGGGGCGCTCGGGGGCGCTGCGGTGGCCCAGCCAGAAATCAACCTCAAGAGCAGCTTCACCGCCGCCGCGACCGCAGCCGGGCTGATCAAGCCAGGCCAGAGCTTCAGCCCCTTCGCCAACGAGGACGACTTCCTGCTCGGCGCGTTCATCTTCGAGGACGTGGGCGTGACCGCTTACAAGGGTGCCGCCCCGCTGATCAGCAACAAGACCTATCTGGGCGCGGCCGCGGGCATCCTCGCGGTCGAGGCCTACCACGCGGCCAACATCCGCACCGTGCTCTACGACCGCGGCCTGGCCTCGGCGGCGAACGCCATCTCCGCCGCCCGGAACAGCCTCGACGGCGACGTCGACCAGGGCGTCACGATGAACGGCGTGGCCAACATCGTTCCCGCCGACTCCAACGGCCTGGCCTTCAGCCGTACCCCCGGCGAGGTGCTGAACATCGTCTACCTGACGCCCAAGGTCGCCAACAGCGGCGGCTTCTACCCGCACGGCGTCAACGGCCAGCTGCACACCAGCGCCTGACCGTTCCAGACGATACCGATGCCGTTCTCGCGCTGCTCAGAGCAGTGCGAGAACGGCATCCACGCCGGTAAACGCCGCGGCCGCTAGAACGTCACGTACAGGCCCTGCCCGGCCGTGGCCGCGTGCCGCAGCATCGCCGCCACCGGCACGAGCCGCTTCGGCGGCCCCGCCTTAACCAGCGCCCCGAGATGCTGCTGGACCATATCCGCGGACCGGAAGTACGAGCCCATCCGCCCCGGGTCAAACGCCGCGTCGTCCGGGCCGAACGGGTACCCGAGCACCACCGCGTCCTCCTGGCCCGGCATCAGGCGCATGGCGCGGTCGTGAGCTCGCTCCCAGCCGTCGGCCAGCCCCACGTCCGCGGCCGGATCGTAGAACGCGGTGAGCGCGACGTCGCCGATCTCGTGCACGTCGTCGGGGGCTACCCAGCCGTCCGGCAGCGGACCGCCCTCGTAGGGGTCGCTGAGCCGGTGCCGGTTCTGGACGGTAAAACGCACCAGCTTGCCGGTTTTCCCCTTCTCCAGCGCGTGCCACAGGGCGGGCCCAAGCTCCGTGGTGAAACGGTCATAGTCGAAGACGAACGCCTTGTGCTCCATTGACACGCTGCTTCGTGCCTCCGTCCTCACGCGGTCCCGGACAGCCCGCACGGAAAATCTACGGCGGGATGTCACGCTAACATCGCAAACGATGACCACACAGCCAGCCCAGCCAGCCGAGCTCGCGGCGGCGCACCAACTTGCGGGGGCCAGCGAACTCGCGGAAGCGCTGCGCCGCGCCGGGCTGGACGACGTCGACGACTCGGCCCGCCGCCGCGCCGAGTACTCCTCCGACGCCTCCAACTACCGCGTCGTGCCCCGCGTGGTGGTGTTCCCCCGCGACATCGACGAGGCCGCCGCCGCGCTGCAGGTCGCCCGCGAGGCGGGCGTGCCGGTCACCAGCCGCGGCGCCGGCACCTCGATCGCGGGCAACGCGGTCAGCGCCGGCCTGGTGCTCGACTTCACCAGGCACCTGAACAAGGTCCACCACGTCGACCCCGAGGCAGCCACCGCCGACGTCGAGCCCGGCGCCATCCTGGACCACATCACCGCGGCCGCGGCCGGCCACGGGCTCCGGTTCGGCCCGGACCCGTCCACCCACTCCCGGGCGAGCATCGGCGGCACGATCGGCAACAACGCCTGCGGCTCGCGGGCCCTGCGCTACGGCCGCACCGCCGACAATGTGGTCAGCCTGCACCTGCTCACCGCCTCCGGCGACCGGCTGGCGGCCCGGCGCACGGGCCGCGACGGCCTGACCGCCGCCGGCCCGCTCGGTGCCGCCCTGGACGACCTCGTCCGCGCGAGGATGAGCCTCATCCGCACCGAGTTCGGCCGGTTCACCCGCCAGGTCTCCGGCTACTCACTCGAGCACCTGCTGCCGGAGAATGGCGCCGACCTGGCCCGCTTCCTGGCCGGCACCGAAGGCACGCTCGGCATCATTACCCGGGCCACGGTGCGGCTGGTGCGGTCCCCGAAGGCGGTGGCGCTGGCCGCGCTCGGCTACCCCGGGATGCCGGAGGCCGCGGACGCGGTCCCGGCCCTGCTGGCCCACCAGCCGGTGGCCATCGAGGGCATGGACGCCCGGCTGGTCAAGGTGGTCCGCGATCGCCGCGGGGAAGCCGCCGTGCCGCCGCTGCCGCGCGGCGAGGCCTGGCTGTTCGTGGAGACCGCCGGCGAGAGCGAGGAAGAGGCCCGGGCCGCGGCCGGGCGGCTCATCGGCGACGCCGCCGCCCTGGACGCGCTGGTGGTCACCGGCGCCCCGGCC